>JALONW010000347.1 GCA_025454725.1 Anaerolineae bacterium | reverse complement strand
CGTCCTCATATTCGATGACGAACGGCTGCCAGTACGCCCGCGCGGGTTCGACCAGCGGCGCGACCACCTCACCACGGGCGAAGATTTTCGCTTGGAACAGGTAGGTCACCTCGTCCTCAAGGTGCGGCAGGCGCTCGAACACCCCCCGGCTGACCGTCAGGCTCAGGCCAAAAGCAGCCAGCGCGAGGGCGAGGACAATCAGGCGGGTGATGGTATTGGCGCGGCTCATGCGGGCGGCTCCTTGTGCCTTTTTCTACTCGCGAGACAGTGTACACCACTGCGCGGACGGCATACACCCACCGAAGACCCTTTTTAACGCACGACTCGCCACGCCAGCGCCAGCAGCACAAACATCGCCACACCGCCGACCAAAAACGGAGCGGTCGGCCCCAGTGACTGGAACAGCACGCCCATCACCACCGGCGCGACCGCATTGGCCGCGCTGACCAACGCTGCGCTCGCGCCCAGCACCGCCCCGAATTGTCCCATGCCCGCCCGCTTGGTCATCAGGCTGTTCAGCGCCGGGCGGATGAGGCCAGCACCGACCGAAACCGGCACGACCGCCGCGAAAATCCAGACCACACCCCACACCCCGCGACCGCGCTCCGGCGGCAGCGGGACTTGGATGTCGCCAATCAGCAGTTCTGTCCCGCTGGGCGCAAGCAGCGAAATCTCGCGCTCGACCATATCTTGCACATAGAACGGGTGCGGCTGCTGGGGGGTGAGCGCCAGCAAAATGAACCCGACCGCCAGCGCACCCAGCGCCAACAGCACCATCCCACGCTCACCGTAGCGGGCGTTGAGCGGCTTAATCACCCGTGTCTGGACGATGACGAGGATAATCCCGGCCCAGATGAAAATTAGGCCGTTGCCCTGCCCCAACAAGCCCGCCCGATTGAGCGCGAACAATCCCAGCAATACCTCGAAGCCGTAGAACAAGAGCTGTTGGGCAAACATCAGCACCAGCAGCAGCCCGACCGTCTGACTGGTCAGCAGGCGTGCAATGGTGCTGACCGCCTGAAAGGGGCGAACGCGGACGCTGGTGCGGCGCTCCGGCGGAAGTGTCTCTTTGAAGGTGAAGAGGGTCAGCAAAATTGAGATGAACGAGTAAGCGGCGGCGATGAAGGCGGGCATGGCGAGGCTGTCGCTGAATTCCAGCGCGCCGATGGCGATGGCCGGGCCGAACAAGAATCCCAAACCGAAGGCCGCGCCAGTTACACCCAAGCCCTGCGCCCGCGTGCTGTCGTCGGTGATGTCGGACAGCGCGGCCTGCGCGGTGGCGAGGTTCGCGCCGAACAAGCCGTCGAACAGCCGCGAAACAATCACCATCACCAGCGAGTTGGCAAACCCCAGCAGCAAAAACCCGATGAACGTACTCACTTGGCTGATGATGAGGAGCGGCTTGCGCCCGTAGCGGTCACTGAGCGCGCCCATCACTGGCACGCCGATGAGCTGCGCCAGCGGGAAGGCCGCTGCCGTCAGCAGCACCTCGACCGGCGACGCGCCGAACGCCACCGCGTATAGATGGAGCAGCGGCAGGATGATGGTCAAGCCCAAGACATCGACAAACGTCAGCGCGAAGATGGGCAGGACACGCTCCCAGCTTAAGCCGCTGGCGGATGCGTTGGAGTCGTCAGCGGCGGGGGGTGGTGTGTCGGTCATGATGGGTCGGTGTCCTGTGCGGGTGGGTCATTTTTCGGCAGAAACCGGGTAAACACACCGGTCGTGTAGTGCTGCACCAGCCACTGGGCGATGCGCGCCGTATTATAGGCGTCGTCCCCACCCCGGTGGGGTGTCCCCTCAAAGCCGAGGCCGGTGGCTTCCAGCGTGGTACTCAAACCGAGGCCGTGTTTGACCTTGGTCGTCTTGGCGTAGATTTTGCGCAGATTCTGGTGGTATGAGCTGAATGGGTAGGGCTGGCCGCGCAGGGTACACTCGGCCATCATCATCTTGGGGTCATCGCCGCCCCAACTGACCCACAGGCGGCGGTCTGCGGCGTATTCATCCAACAGCCACGCGCAGGCGTCGGCAAAGCTGACACCCTCGGCCTCGACCATCTCTGGCGTGATGTGTGTCAGCTCGGTGCAGAACGGGCTGATTTCGGAGTCGGTCGGGCGGATAAGGACCGTCCCGCGCTTAACAATCTCCGCACTGGCGAGGTCCAGCGCCGCCACGCCGATTTCGATGACTTCATTACGCTGGCCTTCGGGGGGTGGCCCCAGCCAGCAGGTCGCCTCTAGGTCTACGACCAAGACCCAATCTTGTAGGTAGTGCATCAGCAGCTAGAAACCCAAGACATCCAACAAAAAAGCGGTGAACGGTGGGATTATACCCCCACCGACCACCGCCCCGCCCCGGTCAACCTGAAATCTGGCCTCACTCGCGCCGGTTCGCGCCGATATTTTTGTACATCAAACCTTCCCACGGGCGCTCGATGGGCTGCGTCCACGGGTTGACCCCCGCGAGGTGGTCGTCCGGCGCGGGCAGGCTCTCAAACCGGATGGACTCGACCGAACCGCCGGTCAGTAGAACCGACTGGACGGCCTCGAAACCGAAGATTTTCTTGTTCTGCTCAAACTCATCAATGGCGGCGGCGCGCAGGTCTGACCAGCGCAGACCGACCGTCCCATGCTGAACCTCCCTTACCAGCGCGAGGCGCTTGGCCGCCCTGACGATGTTCGCCAACAGCGCCCCGCTGACGAAATTTCGCCACGGGAAGTAATCAGCGCGGTCGGTGCGGGCGGCGTGATGCCCCACTACACGGATGGCGCTGCGGTCAGCGTAGATGAGACCGAGCAGACGTTCAGCCATGACCTCCGCCCACGAGGCCGCTGTTTCGTCCGTCGCGCCAATATCGGATACATCGAAGGGGGTATCAGGCGGCAGATGCTTGGCGAGGATGGAACGAGCGGCACGGCGCTGTGGGCGCGGGACTTCGATTTTGATGTCTAAGCGTCCCGGACGGGTGAGCGCGGGGTCAAGCAGTTCTTGGCGGTTGGTCGCCCCAATCACAATCACGTCGCGGAGCGCCTCAATGCCGTCGATTTCGGCCAAAATCTGCGGCACAACTGTCTCGACCAGTGGGTTGTCGCGCATCCCGCGCTGGCCGAACAGCGCCTCCATTTCATCAAAGAAGATGACGACCGGCGTGGTGGCTGACGCCCGCGCCTGCGCCTCTGCGAACAGTTCGCGGATGCTGCGCTCGGTCTCACCGACGTATTTGTTCGCCAACTGCGCCCCCTTGATGCTGAAGAAGTGGGTGCGTGTGCCGCGCTGGAGGTTCTGGGCGGCGCGCGCGGCCTCGCGTTCGACCTGTTCGGCGGGAATGCCCATTACCGTGTCGAGGTAGCCCAACAGCGCCGAGGCCAACGCGCCCACGGTGGTCGGTTGGAAGGCGGTCGGTGGCGCGGCCAGTACGAGCCACTCGCCGAGCTGGTCAGCCTGTTGGTCGTTCAGCGGTGACTCTGGGTCAGCGGCGCGCAGGTCTTGGAGCAGCGCCTGCGCCTGCACGGTGGTCTCAAGGTTGCGCCGGATTTCGGACTGTAGGCTGTTGGCGATGGCTTTCGCCACCATCGTCTTCCCTGTCCCCGGCGGCCCATACAGCAAAATGCCCTTTGGTCGCTGCAACCCGTAGCGCCGGTAGAGGTGGGCGTAGCGGTAGGGGTATTCAATCTCGCGCTTGATGCGTTCAATCGCGTCCTCAAGACCGCCAATCTGGTCGTAGGTGACATCGGGGATTTCGCTTAAGGTGATGGCGTCATCGACCGATGATTTTTCGTGGGGCATCTCTTGCCCAGCCAGCGCCTCCTTGACCAGCGGCCTATCGACCACAATGCAGCCTGACGCGGGCGGTGGCTGCGCCCACAAATAGCTGTACAGGTCACGGATGACGCCTGCAACGCCCTTACTGCCCATCCGCCGTGCTTTGGCTTCCTCGGCCATCTGGTACAGCCCATCGTCGGTCAATTGCAGCGCGACTCCGTGGCGCGCCATCATCTGTTGGTACGCGCCCGCCGCGCCATCCGACCACTGTTGGCGGATGACGGCGCTCAGGTCATCTAGGCTGAGGTCATCCATTGGGATGATGACCGGCAGCACCTCGACCAAACGCACCGACAGCCCACATCCCACAAGGTCTTGGCGTTGAACGTTGGACATGACTTGGGCGTAGGGCAAAGGGTCTGGGCTGGCGAGCCGTGAGCGCACACGCTCCTCGAGCCCGTTGAACACCCCCGCGCAGATGAACAACAGATTGCCGGTGTAGAACTGGATGGGCGTGTTTCCGCCCGATGCGCTGGGCAGCACGAACTCCAGCACCTCGCCGCTCATCAGGCTGGCGAGGCGGTCTTGAAGCAGGCCGATAGCACGGGCGTGGTCGCCGCGCATCATGGCCGCCAGCCCGTCGAGGTCCGACAGGTAAACGATGCCGTGTTCTGCCCGGATGATGTCGCCCGCTGACGCCTCGTACAGGTCACGCAGCAGGCCGAGGATGACCGATTGGGTATCGCGTTGGTAGAGGGCGTT
>JALONW010000346.1 GCA_025454725.1 Anaerolineae bacterium | reverse complement strand
AAAGTCTTGTTGATTGCGCGGCAGGAGTTCTGGACAAATCTGCGCCGCCCGTCGTTCCTGTTTGCGGTGTTTGGTACGCCGCTGATTATCGCCCTGAGCTTGGGGCTTGGGGTGATGTCCGGCAGCAGTAACGCCGAGCTGGGCGATTACAGCCCGGTCGGGGTGCTGGACCGCACCGACGAGGGCGTGTTCACGAACCAAGCCCAGCCCGAAGCCTATCCCGATGTATTTGTCTGGGTGGAAGATGAAGCCTTGGCGCGGCAGGCGGTGGCCGACGGCACGCTGACCGGCTACCTCGACTTTCCGCCTGATTATGTGCAGACCGGGGATGTGACGCTTTACAGCCTGCGCGGCGCGCCGGATGAGTTCTTCCGCGCCGTCGATGCGCTGGCGCTGGCGAACCTCAGCACACAGGTCGAGCTGCCGCTGCCGCGTGAGCGCATTGAGGAGCGCGTCGAGCTGACGATCAACGTCATCGACGGCAACCGCGTTTTTGACAGCGAGAGTGTCATTTTCTTCACGCTGCTGCCGCTGGTGTTCGGTTTCATGTTGGTCTTGGCCTCGATGACCACCAGCTCCTTCCTGATGAACGGCCTGAGCCAAGAGAAGTCTAACCGCATCATGGAGGTGCTGATTACCAGCGTCCGCCCGATGGAACTGCTGGGCGGTAAGGTGCTGGGCATGGGTATACTGGGGCTGCTTCAGGTGCTGACCTTCCTCGTGGCGGGTTACATCGGCCTGAGCATCGCCCAACAGCAGGATTTTCTGGTCGGCCTGACTATCCCGGCGGACATGGCAATCTTAGCGATTGTCTACTACGTCCTGAGCTACTTCCTGCTCGGCGCAGGCTTGGCGGGCATTGGCGCGGTGGCTGGTTCGGAGCAAGAGAGTCGCCAGTTGTCGGTCATCATCATCCTGCCAGTGATGATTCCTTACATGGCAATCGTCACGTTCTTGATTGACCCCAATGGCACGCTGCCGACCGTGATGTCGCTCATCCCATTTACCGCGCCGATGGCGGTTATGATGCGTGTCGGCCTGACCACCGTCCCCGCGTGGCAGATTATCTTCAGCATCGTCGGCCTGATTATCGTGGACCTGCTCATCCTGTGGGCGTCAGCGCGCATGTTCCGCTGGGGCATCCTATCTTACGGCAAGACCCCCGGCCTGCGTGGGCTGTGGCAGGTCATCCGTGGGCGCGGTGACAGCATCGGCCAGCAAGCGCCTACCCCGGCAAAGGAGACCGCATCGTGATTAACCTATGGCGTGTGTTCAGCTATGAGGTCAGCCGCATCGTCCGGCGGCGCAGCTTTTTGATTATCACCTTTGGCCTGCCGGTAGCGCTTTCGCTGCTGTCAGGGGTGTGGCAGGCGCTCTCGCCTGCCCCCGGTGAACTGATGGAGCAGGCGCAGGAGGTCGCGGCGCGCTTCGACGGCCTCGACGAGGCGGGTTTCGTGGACCAAAGTGGGCTGTTTACGGTCATCCCAGATGGCGCACCGCTGACGGCTTACCCCGACGAGGCCTCTGCGCGTGCCGCGCTCGATGCGGGTGAAATCGACGCCTACTACATCATTCCGCCCGACTACGCCGAGACCGGCGTCGCCACTCAGATTATCCCGACCATGGCGCTGGACGATGTGAGCCGTGAACCTATCGACATCCTAACCGTCGCAGCACTGGAGTCCAGCCTGTCGGAGGATTTGGCCGCCCGCTTCGAGGACCCAGTGACGCTGGAGCAGGTCGATTTGAGCAGCATCCTCAACCCGACGACCGAAGGAGAGGAGTCGAGTGCGCCCGCCGAACTCAACCGCGACGCAGATTACACCCTGATGTTCATTTTCACGCTCATCTTCTTGATGACTGTGTTCACGGGCAGCGGGTACATGATGCAGAGTGTGATTGAGGAGAAGGAAAACCGGTTGGTCGAAATCCTCGTCACCAGTGTGCGCGCCGAGCAACTTTTGACTGGTAAGGTCTTGGCGCAGGGGGTGATGTCGCTGTTCCAAGTGGCGATGTGGGCGCTCATCAGCGTGCTGCTGCTGCGCTTCCAAGGCGACTTCCTCTCGCAGGCCATCCCATTCTTGGGGGCCATCGCCATCCCCAGCACCAGCTTGCCAATCATGGCGATTTACTTCCTGTTGGGGTTCTTCCTGTTCGCGGCGGCTTTCGGCGCAGTCGGGGCGCTCTCCAATTCGGCACAAGAGGGGTCGCAGTACACCACCATCTTCGTGCTGCCGTCGATGATCCCATATTTCATGATTGGGCAGTTGGTGGCCGACCCGAACGGCCCGCTGGCGGTCGGTCTGAGCCTGTTCCCGCTGACCGCGCCTATCACCATGATTGCACGCTCGACCCTGATCGACATCCCCGTCTGGCAGGTGGTGGCAAGTGTCGCCCTGCTGGCCCTGACGGTGGCGGGGGCGTTCTGGGTGGCTGGGCGGCTGTTCCGCGCCCAACTGATGATGAGCGGCAAGGTCCCCGGCCCGCGTGCTATCCTGCGTCTGCTGCGCGAGGGGTAGGGGACACCGTAAGCAGCGGTTAAACCAGCGGGGCGGGGTTGGCGGTCATCACGACGGCAGCCCCGCCCCGTTTATGATTCTTCGTTATTGATACGCTGATTGTACATCGGTTTTTACCAGCGCCAGACACGCACCACCCCGTTGTGGCGGTAGGCGAGAACGGAGCCGTCCGCCGACCAACTCAGCATCGGCAGGGTGCGGCCATTGGGGATGGCACGGGGTCAGCGAAGGTTTCGGGTCGCCAGACGGGAGTGAGTTGGCCTTGTGCGTCTATGACCCACAGCGACCCATCACTGCGGACGGTCGCCAATTTCTGCTCATCGGCGGACCACGCCAGCGCGACGGTATCGGCCAAGAAATGGCGCGGCGTGCCGTCGGTCTGCCACACCACGCCGTCCCCGTCCGCATCGACCGTCGCTGCGTAACCGCCCGCCGGACTCAACCACCCATAAGCGGTAAATCCGTCGCCGCCCGGAAGCGGGATACCAACAGGTTTGCCCTCCCAAGAGTAGACGGCCAGTCGCGGGTACGGCAGGAAGCTACCCCACACATCATCCCGCCAGTTTAATGCAAGCAGGCCTCGACCTTCACTCCAGACGGTCATATTAGCTGAGTAAAATAGCTCTTCGTAGCCTTCCCTGTTCAGCCTTGTTGATGAGCAGCACCGAAAAAGTCGCATGATAGGTGTCTCGAATCTAGGAGGCCACACGATACCGAGAATATCGCGGCTGTCATAAGGAAGCGGCATTTCTTGGCTAAGAGCGCCTGTCTCTGGGTTATAGATTTCGACACCATCTGGCTTAGGGATAGCGATGAGCGTCCCATCCGGCTTCCAAGCCGCTGGGATGACACTGTAAAGCGGGGTTGAACCAGACATCGGTCCAACCTCGGTAAGGAAAGCTATCTTATCTTCAGCGGTGTCCCAAAGCCGGAAATGAGTTTTGGCGTTACGGTAATAATTGTTCCATTCAGCCAAGAGCAACTGGTCACCGCCGGGCTGCCATTGTAGGTCGTGGGCGATATAGCCGCTGGAATTGGGCATCCGCACAACGCTGGTGAAATCAGTGGGCTGGCGCAGTGTGAGGGTGGCTGCATCGACCAAGACCAATTGGTCGCCGCTGGGGTTCAGCGATAAATTTTGGATCTGAGCGAAGTCATCGTTTTGGGCGAGGATTTGACCGTCTTGGCCGTCCTACAGAACCAGCACCCCATCATAGCCCGCCAGCAAGCGCGAATCGTCTGGGTTCCAGTGCAGTGAGTCCGGTATTCCGCCTAATCCCAATTGCAGCCATTTAACGGCGAGGGTGTCGGCGTCAATGACCCGAACCCCATAACCTAACTCACTCTCTGTGGAAGCTATCCCCAGCGCGAGTGTGCGGTTATCTGCTGCCCACGCCGGGTTGCTATAACTGTTGCCGTCAAAGCGCCCGCGTGGGTCATCCGACGGTGGATAGAAGGTGGATTCGCCCTCACTCGTAATCCTGACTTGGCGCAAGGTAGCCCCAGCGACACGGCGCGCATTGGGGCTGGTGTCACACCCCTCGTAGCTTGAACCACACGGCGACTCTTCGGCCACCATCTCTCCATCTGGGATAGACCACTGCCGCTGCTGTCCCCCGTCGCCGGACGTTGACCAGTACAGAGTGTTATTACCGTCCTCATCTTGGACCCAGTTCAGGTAGCTTATGCCGTAATCATAATTCTTGAAGGCATCGGTTAGCGGGACAGATTCGCCAACAGCATTGACCACCCAAATGTGACCTAAAATTGGGTCATAACCTGCTAGATAAGCACTGTCGGGACTCCAGACTGCAAATTCTGTGGGGTTTGGGGAGTCTTTCCAGATGTCAAAGCGTTCGCGATTGACACCATAAATCCCATTGGCATCGACGGTGATAAGATACTTGGAGTCGGGTCGCCAGATTGGCGGTTCGGTGCTGGCGGTATGCTCATACTCGATATGCAGCTCTCCGGTTTCGGCGTTGAGAATCTGCATCACACTTATGTCACGCCACCCATATTTCTC
>JALONW010000345.1 GCA_025454725.1 Anaerolineae bacterium | reverse complement strand
TGGGTGTTCAACGACTACATCTGGGCGCTGATTCTGGTCAACAAACAAGACCTGCTCCCCGTGACGGCAGGTTTGGCGACCCTGCGCGGCCAGTACACCACCGATTGGCCCATCATCACGGCGGGCGCGCTGCTCTCGACCCTGCCGACGCTGTTCGTGTTCACTTTCCTCCAGCGCTACTTCATTCAGGGTCTCACGCTGGGTTCCAACAAGTAAAAACGCCCCGACAGGCTATAATCACTCCGTGACCGATGGCGGGGCAGATGGTCTGCCCCGCTTTTTACGAAACCAAGCAAAGGACGGTTCCCGTGCGAAGCGCCTACCCGTTTAATCAGGGCTGGTTGTACTGCGCGCAGGATGTGGCCCACGGCCTGTCGGATGACGGGTTTGTGGGTGTAACGCTGCCGCACACCAACATCCCCCTGCCCTACCATAATTTTGATGACCGCGAATACCAGTTTGTATCGACCTACCGCAAACGCTTCACCCTGCCAGAGCCGTTGAACGGACGCCGCCTGCTGGTCGAGTTCGAGGGCGCGATGACCGCCGCCACCGTCAGCATCAACGGCCACACCTTCCCTGAACACCGGGGCGGATTTGTCCCCTTCACCCTCGACATCACTCCTCACCTCGACGAAACCAGCGACAACCTATTAAGCGTCCGCCTCGACTCGACCGAGCGCAAGGACATCCCGCCGTTCGGCCACACCGTCGATTACCTCGTGTTTGGTGGGCTGTACCGCGAGGTCAACCTGACTTACGTCGAGCCAGTCTACATCGAAAACGTATTCGTCAAGCCGCGCAGTGTACTGTCTGGGTCGCCGTCGGTTGAGGTTGATATCCGCCTGCGGAACGTCGGTGACACCGACCGCACGGTCGGCCTGTACGTCGCCTATGGCCGCGAGGACGCCCCCGACGCGCCCGCCGAAGCCACCACCCCCATCGCGCCAACCGTGACCGTCCCAGCAGGCGGCGTTCACACCCTGAGCGTCACGCTGACCGACATCCCCGCGCCCGCGCTCTGGTCGCCCGACTCGCCGACGCTGTACCGCCTCGTCACCCACCTGATGGACGGTGGGCGCGGCGCGACCATCGACCGGCGCTGGACGCGCTTTGGTTTCCGCGAGGCACAGTTCAAAGACGACGGGTTTTACCTCAACGGCCAGCGCCTGCAACTGATGGGGCTGAACCGCCACCAGAATTACCCGTTCATCGGCGCGGCAGCCCCCGCCCGTCTCCAACGCAAAGACGCCGAAATCCTCAAGCACGAACTGGGCGTGAACATCGTCCGCACTTCGCACTACCCGCAGTCGCGCCACTTCCTTGACCGCTGCGACGAGCTGGGGCTAATCGTATTTGAAGAGATTCCCGGCTGGCAGCACATCGGCGATGCCGATTGGAAGTCGCTGGCGCTGCGTGACGTGCGCGCCATGATTGAGCGTGACCACAACCACCCCAGCATCATCATCTGGGGCGTGCGGATTAACGAGTCATGGGACGACCACGATTTTTACACCGAGACCAACGCCCTCGCCCGCCAGCTCGACCCCACCCGCCCGACCGGCGGCGTCCGCTTCTTCATGGGGTCAGAGTTCTTGGAGGATGTCTACACCTACAACGACTTCTCCAACCGTATCCTAGAGCCGGAAAATACGCCGCACCTCGTCACCGAGTACAACGGCCACATGTTCCCCACCAAGTCATGGGACCATGACCAGCGCCGCGTCGAACACGCCCACCGCCACCTGCTGGTGCAGAATTTCGCCCGTGGGATGGGGGGTGTCAGCGGCGCAATCGGCTGGTGCGCGTTCGACTACAATACCCACCGCGAATTCGGCGCGGGCGACCGCATCTGCTACCACGGCGTGATGGATATTTTTCGCCTGCCCAAATACGCGGCGTTTTCGTACCTCAGCCAGACCCCGCCCAGCGTCCGCCCGGTGCTTCAGATTGCCAGCAACTGGAAGGCAGGCGACTACAACGAGGGCGCGACCATCCAGCCGGTTACGGTGCTGACCAACTGTGATTACGTCGAAGCGTTCGTGGGTGAAAAATTACAGGGCAAGTTCTATCCCGACCGCGAGACCTACGCCCACCTGCCCCACCCGCCCATCATGATGAAAGACCTCGACATTCGGCTGGCTTTCCCGTGGCATGACCTGCGCGTGGTCGGCTACGTCAATGACCAGCCGGTGATTGAACAGTCCATCGCTGCCGACGGTGTACCCGCCCGTTTGGAACTGTCGGTCGATGACGCCGAACTGTACGCCGACGGCGCAGACATGACCCGCGTCATATTCCGTATCACCGACAAATATGGTAATCCTTTGCAGTATGCCGTGGCGGTCGTCACGCTGGACGTGGAAGGCCCCGCCGATTTGCTGGGCGAGACGGTCTTCCCGCTGGTCGGGGGTCAGGCTGCTGTGTACCTGCGCGCACGTCATGAGGCTGGCCAAATTACCATCCGAGCCAATACACCGCGCCTCACGCCCGCCCACGTCACGGTCAATCTGGTCTAAAAAGGGGGGAACGTACACACATGAGCAGTATCACCTTTGAACCGGCCAGCTACGGCGGCTGGGACGGTTGTCACCGCCTGAGCAACGGCGTCATCGACCTGATGATTAGCGGCGGTTTCGGCCCCCGCGTCTTGTTCTTCGGCTTCACCGGCGGCGACAACGAGCTGGCCGAAATTTACGATGGCGCGGCCAAAGTCCCCGCCGACCAGTTCCGCTTATACGGCGGGCACCGCTTTTGGCACGCGCCAGAAGCCCAACCGCGCACCTACTATCCCGACAACAACCCGGTTGACATCACCTTCGCCGACGGCGTGCTGACCCTCGCCGCGCCGACCGAATCGACCACTGGGATGCAGAAGACGCTCCATATCTCGCTGGACCCAACTGGGGCGCGGGTGCTGGTGACGCACAGCCTGACCAATACCGGGCTGTGGCCGGTACAGGTCGCCCCATGGGCGCTGACCTGTATGGCTCCCGGCGGGACGGCCATCCTGCCGCTGCCGCCGCGTGGCTCGCACAGCGAAAATCTGCTGCCGTCCAGCCACCTTGTGCTGTGGGCCTACACCGACTTCAGCGACCCGCGCTGGACGTTCACGCCAGAGGCGCTGCTGCTCAAGGCCGACGGCCTCTCGACTCTGCCGCAGAAAATCGGCGCGCCGGTCGCTCAGGAATGGCTGGGCTACGCTCGCAATGGTCACCTATTCGTCAAGCAGTTTGAACACCGCCCCAGCGCAGAATACCCAGACGGCGGCTGTTCGGGAGAGCTGTTCGTCATCGATTACATGCTGGAGGTCGAGAGCCTCGGCGCGCTGGTTATGCTCCAGCCCGGTGAGACGGTAGACCATGTGGAAACATGGCACCTGCTGGACGGCGTGCCAGAACCGCGCACCGCCGCCGATGTCGCCGCGCACATCACGCCGCTGGTGGCGGGGCTGTAAAAGTCATCAGAACCTCACCCCCAACCCTCTCTCCATGGGGCGAGGGGGAGATGCCCACCGATTGCGCCTAAAACCCCTCTCCTAGGGAGAGGGGCAGGGGTGAGGTTCATTGGGCTACCCCGAATCGACCGACAAGGGCGCAGCACGCTGCGCCCCTACAAGGCAAATAATCTCGCGCCATTTTCACGTCTGCGCGAGAGGATTTCCTCCTGTACGGACAGGGCATACTCTTTCCACCCTCCCAACTCATCACTCAGGACTCCCCCCAAATGGGCATCTTAGACGACTATCCACACCGCCGATATAACCCCCTCACCGGGGAATATGTCGTGGTCTCGCCGCACCGCACCAAGCGCCCATGGCAGGGTCAAACCGAACGCCCCACCGTCGCTGAACGGCCTCAGTACGACCCGACTTGTTACCTCTGCCCCGGCAACGTGCGCGCCAACGGTGAACACAACCCGCACTACACCGACACCTTCGTCTTTACCAACGACTTTGCCGCGCTGCTGCCCGACGCCCCGGCGCTCGATACCACGACTCACCCACTGCTGCGTGCCGAGGTCGCCCGTGGGACGAGCCGCGTCTTATGCTTCTCACCGCGCCACGATTTGACCCTCGCGCTGATGGACAAACCGTCTATCACCCGCGTGGTACCGCATCCGCACGGTCAAATTTGGGCGTGCGATTTCCTGCCCAACGAGGTCGCCGCCGAAGACCGCAATCAGCGCGATTATCTGGAAAGAACCGGTGCGACTCTGCTTCTTGACTACGCGAATTTAGAGGTCGAGCGCGGCGAACGGGTCGTCGCACAAAACGAAGATTGGGTGGTTGTCGTGCCGTACTGGGCGGTCTGGCCGTTCGAGACAATGGTGCTGCCGCGTTTTCCGGTTAAACACCTCCCCGACCTGACACCCGCGCAGCGTGTTTCGCTGGCCGACGCGCTTAAGTCGCTGTTGGTGCGCTACGATAACCTGTTTGAGGTCTCGTTTCCCTATTCGATGGGCTGGCACGGGGCGCCGACGCAGGGTGACACCAGCGGCTGGCAGCTCCACGCGCATTTTTACCCGCCGCTGCTGCGGTCGGCCAGCGTCCGCAAGTTCATGGTCGGGTTCGAGTTACTAGCCGAGGCGCAGCGCGACCTAACGCCCGAACAGGCCGCTGACCGCTTGCGCGCTTTACCGGATACCCACTACAGCGAGAGATAACCATGTTTAACGACCTCCGTCTGTCCGTCCACCAAGCGTTTGTCCAGCGTTTCGGCGCGCCGCCCACCCATATCGTGCGTGCGCCGGGCCGCGTCAACCTGATTGGTGAACACACCGACTACAACGACGGTTTCGTCCTGCCGATGGCGATTGACCGCGCCGCATGGGTTGCGCTGCGCCCGACCAACTCTCGCCGCGTCCACCTCCACTTCATCGACTTCGACCAGAGCGCCGAGTTTGACCTCGACCAGCTCACCCGCGTGGACAATGCGCCGGTCGAGTACGTCAAAGGGGTGGCCGCCGTCCTACAATCGGTCGATTTAACGCTGTCAGGCTGGGAAGGCGTCATCCAAGGTGACATCCCCATCGGCGCGGGCTTGTCGTCATCGGCGGCGCTGGAAATGGCCGCCATCCGCGCTTTTGAGGCCGTCTCAGGCTTCACATGGGACGCGCCGCGCATGGCAAAACTCGGTCAGCGCGTCGAAAACGAGTGGCTCGGCCTGCAAACCGGCATCATGGACCAGATGATTTCTGCCGCCGGTCAGTCCGGCCACGCGCTGCTCATCGACTGTCGGAGTCTCGACCTCAAGCCCGCCCCGCTGCCGCCCGGCACGGTCGCGGTGGTGATGGACACCAGCACGCGCCGTCAGCTCGTTCACGGCAAATACAATGAGCGCCGCCAGCAGTGCGAGGCCGCTGCCGCCCATTTCGGCGTTAAGATGCTGCGCGATGTGTCGGTCGAGCAGTTCGAGGCCGATTCGGACGCACTCGACGACCTCACCCGCCGCCGCGCCCGCCATGTCGTCACTGAGAACGCCCGCACCCTCGCCGCTTATGACGCCATGCAGCAGGGCGACCCGCGCATCCTCGGCGCACTCATGGAGGCCAGCCACGAGTCACTGCGTGACGACTTCGAGGTCTCAACCGACGCGCTCAACGCCATCGTCACTGCCGCCCAGCGCCATCCGGCCTGCTACGGTGCACGCATGACCGGGGCGGGTTTCGGCGGCTGTGCCGTCGCATTGGTCATGGCCGACAAAGCCGAATCATTCGCCCAGTTCGTCGAACAGATGTACACTCAGCAGACCGGCTTAACCCCCGCGCTGTACGTCTGCCAAGCGTCTGAAGGCGCGTCTATCGAGGAGTTGTAAATCCATGAACGCTGACGATTTCCGCCATCTTTATGACTATCATTTCACCGCCAATCGGCGACTTTGGGATTATGTCATCGTCCCGATGGACAACCAGCTTTTCGCGCACCCAATCAGCTATTCGGTCGGTTCTATCCGTAATCAGTGTGTGCATGTCGCGTCAGTCGATGACCGCTGGTTTTCAGGCTTGGCGGGGACATCCCTGCCTGATTTCGCCAACCCCATCGACTATCCCGACAAGGCCAGCGTCCGCGCCTACTGGGACGTTGTGGAGCAGCGCCAGCGTGCCGTTTTAACCACGCTGGACGACGCTCAACTTGAGACCCATTTTCCGGGGTTCTTCTCGGACTTCAAGGTCTGGCAGATATTATTTCATGTCCTCAACCATGGGACCGACCACCGTTCCCAGATTCACGCTATGCTGCATACACTCGGAGTCACCACCAAACCACAGGACTATATATTCATCGCTCATGGTTGGGATGTCTATCAAGAATAATGGGGCAAGACCGTGTGATGGCGCTGGTCATCGCCGCGTTAGATGACCAGTGCCTCGCGTCCGATTGGGCGTCGCCACTAAGCCGCACAATTACATCTTCTTCTCGTGAGGAAGGGATGTCTATCAGGGTTGAACCCTCACCCTACCCAACCCAAAAAGGGTGAGACCGTCGGCCTCACCCTCATCACTCAAAACTTGTCTCTCATCGCTGCTTTTAATCCGCTGGGTTGTCCAAGCGGAAACCATGCCCGCGCATGGTGACGATATATTGATGGTCGGGGTCAAGCTCGTTCAGGCGGTCACGCAGGCGGCGCACCAGCGCATCGATGGCCTGTTCGCTGACGCCTTCGCCGACCACATCCGGCCAGACCGTCTCGACAACCGTCTCGCGGGTGCAGACGCGCCCGGCATGCAGGTACAACAGTTCCAACAGCCGATACTGCGGCAAGCTGAGGGGCGGGTCCAGCTCGATGCCGCGCACGAACACCCGCCGCGCCTCACGGTCGAGCGTCAGGCGGCCACTGAGCGTTTGAGGGACCTCAAACGGCAGCGGGGCAGTCGCCCCCGACCCAACGAATTGCAACCGCACGGCCAACGCGACGTGAATTTCGTCGTTGTCGTACAGCTCCTGCGACCCTTCCAGCTTCTTGCCGTTGACCCACGTCCCGTTGCGGCTGGACAGGTCTTGGACGACGTACTGACCATCTTCTCTTAGAATCTTAATATGCTCGCGGGAGATTTGGCGCTCACGCAGCACAATATCGCAGTGGTCTTCACGCCCGACGACCACCTCGTCTTTCTCAATCGGATAGCTCTTATTGGCGTCGGGGCCATCCATCACGACCAAGACTGGGGCGCTGCGTTTGCCGTCTGACATAGGGCAATCTCTCCGATTTGACGAAACTTCAAACATCACAATCGATATTATAACATTTTCCCGACCCAATGCCGCGTTACGGCGTCGCAGTCGGACTGAAGAAAGCTGGCACGGCCACTGGTGCAGACGACACCGCTCCCACCCACAGACCCATATCGGGGAAGATGGACTGCGGTGTGCGTTGGTTGATGGTTCCGGCGGTCGAGTTGCGGTAGTAGGCCGTGATGCCCACCCCGCCTCGGATGCCGAACTGGTTGACTTCACCGGGCGTAAACACCCGCGTGAGGGTACAACTTTGCTGGGGGACGAGGAGGCGTACTTGGTCGGTCGCCAGCGGCGCTCCCGTGTTGACCGGGGCGGGCTGGGTGAATGCGCCGCCAATCAGCACGCCCACCCCGTCGTCCGATAGGTTATTAACGTCCATCCGCCCGTTAGGGTTCCCAATTGGGTCGTTGGGGATGCGAACGGGCAGCGTCCCGACGGTCATGTTGGTCAGCACCACTTCGATTTGCTGTGTGCCGTCGTCGCGCTGACCGCTGACCCGCACCTGCACGCGGATGGGCGTCATGCGTTCGGAGGCCTCGCGCTGGATAATTGACTGGTTCAGGTCGGGGGTGCTGGGCTGGCGCAGGTTGATACACGCCCCCTCGACCGGGAGGAAGCGCGAGATGAACTGGGGCAGCGTGCGCGGCCCAGCCAAGATGAACAGGAAAATCAGCAGCAAGATGCCGATGCCCGCGTTACGCCCTTGGATACCCCTCGGAATATATCGTCCCATGCCTCACCGCTGCCACGGCAAACTATCGAGTAAAGCCTGTATCTTCACAGAATGTCTATTATGCCACAGAACACGCTCCCCCATCTTGCGGAACCATGTGTACTGCCGCCGGATAAAATCATGGGTGGCGTGCTGGGTGAGCTTCACCGCCTCATCCAGCGCTAAACCGTCTTCTAAGTGGGCGGCCAGTTCGCGGTAGCCCAGCCCGCTCATTGACGGCAGCGTGCGTGGGTAGCCCATCGCCAGCAGGCGGCGAACCTCCTCGACAAACCCGGCCTCGACCATCTGCCAGACCCGTCGGTCGGCCTGCGCGTACAGCGCGTCGCGCTCCAACGTCAGCCCCCAGACGACCGTCTCATACAGCGGCGGCGTCTTGGCTTGCAGCGCGGTGATGGGCTGACCGGACACGATGCACACCTCCAGCGCTCGCACCACCCGTCGCACATTCTGGTACGCGATATTGTCTGCTGCCGTTGCATCCAATACCCGCAAACGGTCATGGAGCGCCACCGCGCCGTGCTGCATCGCAAACGCCTCTAACTCGGCGCGCAGCGCTTCATCTGGCGGCACTTCCGGGATGCCCCAGCCGTCGATGACCGCGCTGATGTACTGGCCCGTCCCCCCGACCAACAGCGGGAGTTTGCGGCGCCGGTGAATGTCGTCAATCGCGGCCTCCATCACCCGTTTGAC
>JALONW010000344.1 GCA_025454725.1 Anaerolineae bacterium | reverse complement strand
CAATCGGTCGGCCACCGCGCTGGGGTCGGATTCGATGCTTCCCAAAAGGTCGGGGTGAACTTTGAGGCGTGCGCCAGTCGAAACCAACACGAGGCGCGCCACACGCTCTGGGTAGGCCAGCGCCAGCGTGAGCGCAATCCCACCGCCCATGCTGTGGCCGACCAGCGCAATTTGCTCAATGTCCAGCGCGTCGAGCAGCGCCACGAGGTCAGCGGCGTGGTCGGCCAGCGTAAGGTGGCCTTCGCCGGACGACCGGCCATGGCCGTTGAGGTCAACCGCCAGCGCGGATAATTTGCGAATCGGCATCCCCCAATCGAGGTGAGAGCCGCCCGCGCCGTGGATGAGCAGGACGGGCGCTTGCCCCGGCTGGCGGTGGTCCGCAGCCCACAGCTTGCCGTGCGTCGTTTCAATGTGTGGCATGGTCATCTCGCTTTCGTCGGGTATGATTGGGGTGAAGACAACACAACATCCTGCATTTTGATAAATGATGTGGATTAACATTCAGCGGACAGGGCATACCCTGTCCCTACAAGACGGATTATCACGCACCATTTTCGCTCATGTGCGAGAAGATTTCCTCCTGTACGGACAGCATATATGCTGTCCTCGCTGTCTATTCGCCACTTTTAGCGCGTATCCTGTCCTACCCCACGAGAAACCACCATGTCGCAACCGAAAACCTTTTACATCTTCCACGGCGAGGACGACATTGCCATCACCGAGGCGGTCGATAAGCTGCGCGCCGGAATGGGTGAGTTCGGCGAGATGAACACCAGTGAATTTGAGGGCGAGTCCGTCACGGTGCCGGAACTGCTCAACGCGGTCTCATCCTACCCGTTCCTCAGCGATAAACGGCTGGTCATCGTCAAGGGGCTGGCCGCGCACGTCTCGCGCAAGGGCGCGGGCGAGACCGGCAAGCGCGCCATCGAACAGCTCATCACCGAGGGGCCGACCCTGCCGGAACACGCCCGCCTCATCCTCGTCGAGCGCGGGGCGCTGTCCGAGAAGGACAAGCTGCTCAACGCGGTCGGCTCGATGCCCAACGGCTTCGTCCGGCTGTTCAACACGCCCAGCGACCTCGCAGGCTGGCTGACCAAGCGCGCCGCAGTCTATCAGGCCGAAATTGAACCTCGCGCTGCTGCTGCGCTAGCCGAATTGGTTGGGCCAGACCTGCGCCGTCTCGACAATGAACTGGTCAAGCTGGCCGACTACGCGCTGCCCCGCACGCTCATCACTGAGGATGACGTGGCGGCCATCACCCCTTACGTCCCAGAGGCCAACATCTTCCAGATGGTCGATGCGATGGCGTCCGGTGACGGCAGAACCGCGCTGCGCCTGCTCCACCGCCTGCTTCAGGACAAAAACAACACCGTTTTCAGTGTCTATGGCATGATTACCCGCCAGTTCCGCCTGCTCATCCTCGCCCGTGAACAGCTTGACCGTGGCGGTGGGAATCTGGCGTCGGCGCTGGGCGTCCATCCCCGCGCCGCCGAGGGCTTCGCCCGCCAAGCCCGCGCTTTCAACATTACCGACCTTGAGGGTATTCACCGGCGACTGTTGGATTATGATGTGGCGATGAAGACCGGCGCGATGGAGCCAGAGCTGGCGGTTGACCTGCTCATCACCGGCCTCACGGCGGGGTAAACCGGGCTAATTAAAGGTGCGGATTTCCGCCTCGTAATCCAACAATCCCTGTGGGTCGAACGCGCCGTATTTGACCAACCGGATAGTCTGCCCCGCATCGGCCACGTAAGTGGTCGGCATCTGGAACACCCCAAACCAGCGGTAGAGCGTGCTGTCGTCGTCCTGCACGAACAGGATATGCGGCAGGTCGAGGTCGTTCTCCTCAAAATAAGCGCGGATTTGCTCTGGCGATTCGGTGTTATTCGAGGCGATGACCACCGCGCCGTCGGGGAGGGCGGCCTGCTGGCGGGCGAAGTCCTCTAGGTCGGGCAGTTCATCGACGCACGGCGGACACCACGTCCCCCAGAAGTTGATGAACACCGGGCGGCCCGCATACTGTGACATCTGGACGGTCTCACCGTCGAGGGTGGTCAGGGTGAAGTCTTCCAGCGCCCGATCGAGGACGGCCACCCCGCTGCGGGGCACGGCAGCCTCGTCTACCGAGAGGGTGGGTGTACCGGTCGGGGTGCTGCTCGGCTCGGCCAGCAGCATCACCACGGCGGCGACAATACCCAGCAGCGGCACGACCATGAGCAGCAGCAGGACGGGCGAAACGCCGGAGCGCGGCACGGCGGGCGGGGTCGGTTGGTCGGTCATAGCATCCCTCACACCTGTAGGTTTTTGTAGATTCTACGTTGCCTGTGCCGGTTTGGGTAGGGGCGGTGGGTTTGTGGGTTAGGCGTGGGTCTGTGGTAGTCTTGTATCAACAAAGATTTTATTTCCCTCCCCACAGGACGCCCGCCCGTGACGCCGTTACAACTTTTCGTGCTTGCCGTCATCTTCATCCCGCTGGGTTTTGCGCTCACCAACCGCCTGCGCGCTGACGTGGCCGCGCTGCTGATTGCGGCGGTGCTGGCGACCGCACAGTTTCTCGGTTTTGGGGTGCTGGGCGCGCCCGACAGCCCCGAACAGACCGCACGGGCGCTCAACGGTTTGAGTCAGCCAGTGGTGATGACGCTGTTCGCGCTGTTCATCGTGTCGCGGGCGCTGGAAGAGGTCGGGGTTACGCGCTGGATTGCCAACCGGCTGCTGGCGCTGGGCGGCACGTCCGAGGCACGCCTAATCATCCTGTTGACAACCGCCACTGGGATGCTCTCGCTGCTGATGAATAACCTCGCGGCGGGTGCGCTGCTGCTTCCCAGCGCCATTGAGGTCGCACACCGGACGGGCATTTCTCCGTCGAAACTGCTCATCCCGGTCTCGTTCGGGAGCTTATTGGGCGGCATCGCCACCTACTTCACCACCGCCAATATCATCGTCAGTGACCTGCTGACCGTCGCCAGCCCGCCGCAGGACGCGCTCGGCGTGCTGGACTTCACGCCGGTCGGTGGGCTGATGGCGCTGGCGGGCATCGCCTATATGGCGGTCATTGGGCGTCGGCTGCTGCCGAACCACCGGGGCGATACCCCGCAGGCCGCGCCGACCATTGACCGAGAAGCCGCGTATGGACTGCAAGCCCGGTTCTGGGAGCTGACCCTCCCGCCGGAGTCGCCGTTTGAGGAGCGCACCATCGAGGCACTCGGCCTGAGCAAAGATGAAATCATCTGTGTTTGGCAGCGGCGGCAGACCCTCAACGTCATTGAGGATGGGCTAATTATCCGTGCTGGCGCAGTCATCCTATTTCATGTGACAGCGGGGCGGGCGGGGGAACTGGGCGCCAAGAGCAGCGGCAGCATCATCGAAGTTCCGGTCGAAGCGCTGCCCGCCCGTGGGCTGGTGCTGGTCGAGGCATTACCTGCCCCGCACATGGGTGCGGAGGGGAAAACGCTCAAAGTACTGGAGTTCCGCGCCCAGACCGGCTATGCCGCGCTGGCGGTTCTGCGCGAGGGAAAAGGCATCACCGACACGCCCGACCAAACACCGCTGCGCCTCGGTGACGCGGTACTGCTGGTCGGGTCGCTCAACCAACTGCGCCGCCTCGACCGTCGTCCCGATTTCCTGCTGCTCAAACAGCTCAACCAACAGGGCATCACCAGCCCGCGCCGTGCCGCCTTCACTCTCGGCATCACAGCAGCGGCCATCATGGGGTCGGTGCTGGGTGTGCCGGTCTACCTCGCCATGCTGGGGACGGCGCTGGCGATTATCCTCATGGGCGTGCTGAAGATGGATGACGCCTACAATGCGATGGAGTGGAATGCGCTGTTCCTCATCGCCGGGATGTACACCGCCAGCCAAGCGATGGTCAACACCGGCGTTGCGGCCGTCATCGGCCAACAGGTCGTGCAGTGGGTCGAGCCGTTCGGCGGGCTGGGGCTGGTCGCGGGGGCATACCTTCTCAGCGCGCTACTGACCCAAGTGATGGGGGGGCAGGTCACGGCCTTTGTCACGGGGCCGATTACCATCAGCGCGGCGATTGCACTCAACGTCAGCCCGCAGGCGGTCGCCATCGCCACCGCGATGGGCTGTTCGGCCTCGTTCATCACCCCGATTTCACACCCGGTCAACCTGCTGGTGATGGGGCCGGGCGGCTACACCATGCGCGATTTTGCGAAAGTCGGCATCGGGCTGTTGGTGGTGTGTTTTGTCGTGCTGCTGGTCGGGATGCGCCTGTTCTGGGGACTTTAGCCCTCACCCGGCGCGCTGCTGAGTGACTCCAGCGGCTTGGCAATCTCCCACATGCGCTCGTACTGGTCGGTCCAGTAGTCAAACCAGACCGCCGATTCGTCGGCCTTAATCTCGACGCTCATGCGATTGTTGGTCGATTCTTGGCCGAAGCCGTAGATTTCGACCACCGCTTGCCCGCTGGAACGGAAGGCGTCGATGATGACCATGCTGATGCCGGGGTTGAAGTCCAGCACCCGCGCCTCAAACTTACCGGGCAGCTTCCAACTGCGGATACGGTCAAAACGGGATGTCAGCGTGGTGCGAAGTTCCTCGCGCAGCT
>JALONW010000034.1 GCA_025454725.1 Anaerolineae bacterium | reverse complement strand
CAGCGGCGGGACGATTGAGAACGGCGTCGAGGTCATCATCAACATGCGCCCCGGCTTCAGCTACACCGCGACGGCCATCGGTGTCGGCGCTTTCGACCCGGTAATCGCTGTCACCGACGGGACGACCACGCTGTGCAGCGACGACAACGCTGGCGTCGCCGGTCACACTGCCAGCCTGCCCAGCACCGGACAGATTGGGCCATCCACCCTGAGCGCCCAGCAGGTCTTTACCTACAGCGGCGCGGCGATAGGCGATGTGTCGTTTATCGTCGGCAGCCCAGACGGCGGGGCGGGGAGCTTCCTGCTCACTATCGAAGGGCTGGCTGTCACCCGCGCTGACGGGACTGGCGACGGCGCGGGCGACCCGTTTGTCCTGACCCTCAGTGAGAACATCATCCAGTCGGGCGTGGACATCTCAGCTTACATGATTTCCGTCACTAACGCGCTCGACCCGCTACTTTACATTGTAGACGGCGATAACCGCACGGTGGTCTTAGATGACGGCACGGTCGCCGCCTGTGACGACGCCGGTTCTGCGGCCTGCTTTGGTGGTGATGACGCCAATATGACCGGCTCGTTCATCACGCGCACCAACAGTAGCCGCTTGGGCGGCGGCAACCTTGACTCGTACATCCGCCTCGATTCCAGTATCTTTACGGCGGGCAACGTCATTAACTACCGCTTCTCGTCGCTTCAACAGCGCACATTGGGCGACTACGTAGCCGTCTTCCACCTCGGCACAGCGGCGGCGCGCTAGTTAGAATAGGGCGGTTCGCCAAGACCCGACACCACCGGCCAACCGCCCTATAAGGACCCCATGCTCACATACGAAACACTGCTCAATGCGCTGCCCAACGCCCTTTCCGGGGTCGATGTCCCCGGTTGGGGCGCACGGGTGCGTGGCAAGGTGCGCGACGGCTATCACCGTGGCAGCCTACGCGCCCTCGTCACCACCGACCGCGTTTCTGCGTTCGACCGCGTGCTTGGCCTCATCCCTTATAAGGGACAAGTGCTAAACCAACTCAGCTTGTGGTGGTTTGAGCAGACCCGCGACCTCGTGGCAAATCACGTTGTGGCCGCACCTGACCCCAACGTGACCATCGGGCGCGAGGCTAAGCCACTGCCAGTCGAGGTGGTGGTGCGTGGCTACCTGACGGGCGTCACCAGCACCAGCCTATGGACGATGTACGCCAACGGGGAGCGCAAACCTTACGGCGTCGCGTTGCCAGATGGCCTGAACAAGGACGACGCGCTGCCGACCCCCGTCATCACGCCGACGACCAAGGCCACCGACGGCGGACATGACCGCCCGCTAACCCGTGACGACATCATCAATGGCATTCTGCCCGCGCCGCTGTGGGATACGGTTGAGGCGGTTGCGCTGGCGTTGTTCGCCCGTGGGCAGGCGGTGGCGCGCAAGGGCGGGCTGATTCTGGTCGATACCAAATATGAGTTTGGCCTGATTGACGGTCAGCTTACGCTGATTGACGAGGTACACACGCCGGACAGCAGCCGCTACTGGGTGTCCGAGACCGTTGGGGCAGGGCGCGAGCCGGAGAACCTCGATAAGGAGTACCTGCGCAAGTGGTACGTGGCGCAGGGCTACCGGGGCGACGGTGAGCCGCCCGCCATGCCGCCGGAATTTGCCGCACAAGTCGCCGCCCGCTACATCGACGCCTATGAGCGCCTGACCAAGCAAACTTTCACGCCCGCGCCCATCCCTGCTGCGCCGCGCATTGAGCGCGTTCTGGGGGATTGGCGTGGGTAGGGTAGGTTTTTGCTCAGAGAATAGCTAAAAAGTACCAACACAGCCCGTTTTATACGGGCTGTGTTGCGTTTTATGGCTTGATGCCTAAGTGTTGGGTGAATTAGGATTGACGTTTCTAGTAAAGACTAATATCATTAGTTTTATAGATTAACGGCATTAGCCTTCAAGGAGCAAACCCTAATGAACGCCTTCACCACCCTCAGCGACAACACCGAAAATACCTCTGACATCGACAACCGTATTATGGGCATCAGCGGCGCGCGCTGGCTGCTGCTGGCGGAGGGGCTGGGCATCTTCGCCGCCGCTGTGATTGCCTACGCCGCCCGTGGTAGTAACGGCTGGTTGTTCGCCCTGCTGCTGCTCGCCCCCGACCTCGCCATGCTGGGCTACCTCGGTGGGACAAAACTGGGCGCGCTGACCTACAACCTCGCCCATACGTTAATCGTGCCGGGCGCGCTGCTGGGGATTGGTCTGGCAGCGGGGCAGGGGCCGGTGGTTGATATTGCGCTCATCTGGATTGCCCACATCGGTATGGACCGCTCGGTCGGCTACGGCTTCAAGTATGCGACCAGCTTCAAAGACACCCACATGGGGCGGGTCTAGGCCATGCCCTATCCGTCGCAGGTCAACGCAGAGACCATCGTGCAGGCGGCGGCATCCCTCATCGAAACCCACGGCGCAGACGGCGTAAGCCTGAGCGCCGTGGGTGCTGCGTTGGGGGTCAAAGCGCCATCACTTTACCGCTACTTTGACAACAAGACCGCGCTGCTGCGCGCCGTCAATCAACAGACCGCTGCCCGGCTGACCAGCGCGCTGGTTGAGGCCACCGAGCCTGAGCCTGACCCCGCTGCCAAGGTTATGGCGATGTTCCGGGCATACCGTGCCTTCGCCCATGCTCACCCCGCGTTGTACAGCCTCGCATATCTCAGTGGGTCGCCAGAGCTGCGGGTGGGGGAGGCTGTCGCTGACCAATTCGGCGCGGCCATGCAGGGGGTGATTGCAGAACTGGTCGGCGCAGAGCGGGCGCTGCCCGTACTGCGGGCGGTATGGGCGCTGGCGCATGGTTTCGTTGCGCTAGAGTTGGCGGGATTGTTCGAGCGACAGGGCGGGGCCGGGCTGGACGCCGCCTATGATGAGGCTGTGGTGTTATTCGTTGGGGGTATCCGTTTAGGCTGACCGTAGAACCATTAAGGAAATTTTGCACAGGCGAGCGCTGTAATCGTCAGGTTGAGAGAAGCACATCAACCTGACGATTGCTATGCTGTGCAACATGCACAAAAAAAATTGCTTGCAAAAGTACAAAATGTATGAAACAATGGGCTTATGGTTCAGAAAAACACCTTCAAAACCCCAGTGCTGTGGGGACTTTTTATTAAATGATTAAAACCAAGCCCGCCATCGTTTTATGCGACCCTAAAAAGGAGCAGTCTGCCCCTGTGGCAGCAAATTCCCAATCATGTCCTTCGTAGAACACACGATTAACCCATACCAAGTTGCCCTACAGCAGTTCAACCGCGCATCGGCGCATCTCCGCGACATCGACGACAGCCTGCTGGAGTACATGCGTTACCCTCGCCGCGAGTTTACCGTTAACTTCCCCGTCCGTATGGACGACGGCTCGACCAAGATTCACACCGGCTACCGCGTCCACCACAGCACCGTGCTGGGGCCATCCAAGGGCGGCATCCGTTATGACAGCGCCGTCACGTTGGACGAAGTGCGGGCGCTGGCGATGTGGATGAGCTGGAAATGCTCGCTGGTCGGCCTGCCCTACGGCGGCGCGAAGGGCGGCGTCATCGTTGACCCGCGCAGCCTGAGCATGGGCGAAAAAGAGCGTCTGACCCGCCGCTATGCCTCGGAACTCATTCCCCTCATCAGCCCGCACAGCGATGTCCCCGCCCCTGACATGGGGACGGACGGGCAGACCATGGCGTGGATTATGGATACTTACAGCATGACGGTCGGTTACTCGGTCCCGGCCATCGTGACTGGTAAACCACTGGTCATCGGCGGCAGCGAAGGGCGCAAGCAGGCCACCGGTCGCGGTGTCATCACCGTGATGATGGAAGCGATGCGGCGCGCTGGCATCATGGACTCCGGCAGCGTCCGCGTGGCGGTGCAGGGCTTTGGTAACGTCGGCTCGCACGCCGCGTATTACGCCCACGAGAACGGCTTCAAGGTCGTGGCGGTCAGCGACATCCAAGGCGGTATCTACAACGCGAACGGCCTGCACATCCCGTCGGTGATGGAACACCAGACCATCTACGGGACGGTCGTCGGCTTCCCCGGCGCGGAGTCGGTCAGCAACAGCGAACTGCTCGAAGTGCCGTGCGATGTCCTCATCCCGGCTGCGCTGGAAAACCAGATTACCGAGAAAAACGCCGACAAAATCAAGGCGAAGTTCGTCATCGAGGGTGCGAACGGCCCGACCACCCCAGAGGCCGACGACATCCTCAACGGACGCGGTGTTACGGTCGTCCCCGACGTGTTGGCGAACGCTGGCGGTGTCATCGTCAGCTACTTCGAGTGGGTGCAGGACCTACAGGCCTTCTTCTGGAGCGAGGACGAAATCTTCCGCAAGATGGACCCGTTCCTAATTCGCGCCTACGAGGTCACGACCCGGATGTCCGAGGAAAAGGGCATCGATATGCGGACTGCCGCGCAGGTCACGGCTATCAAGCGGGTGGCCGAGGCGCTCAAGACTCGCGGTTTCTACCCCTAACCTAGATTTCTTCCCGCTGGCCTGAAATACGGCTGGCGTACCCCCAACGCAAGGACAGGCCGCCGGACTCGACCCCGGCGGCCTGTCCGATTCTGGTAACAGGCTGCGTAAACTGGTTTTAGCGGCTAAATCTCGACCGCTTGGCCGTCCTTCATCAGCGCGAACGACAGCCCTTCTTCCTCCGACCCATCGACGCGGATTTCGGTCCCCGCCGGTGGGTTGGCCTTGAGCAGGAAGTCGGCCAGCGGCTCGCGCACCGCCCGCTGAATGATGCGGCGCAGCGGGCGCGCACCATATTCCGGCTCGTCGTACTGTCCCAACATCACGCCAATTGACCCATCGGTGAAGGTCAGGGTCAATCCGCGCTGAGCGGCCAGTTTGGCCTCAGACTTGAGCATCAGGCGCAGAATTTTCTCGATGGACTCGCCGTCCAGCGCGTTGAACATGACCACTTCATCAAGACGGTTGAGGAATTCTGGGCGGAAGTACTCGCGCACCTCGTCCATCGCCTCGTCGCGCACTTCGTCGGTGATGCTTGGCACCGCCAGCGCCCGGCTGCCGAGGTTGCTGGTCAGGATAATCACCGTCTCGCTGAAGCTGACCATGTTGCCGCGCCCGTCAGTCAGGCGGCCTTCTTCGATGACCTGTAACAGGATGTCCACAGTCTTGGGGTGGGCTTTTTCCACTTCGTCAAACAGCACCAGCAGGTACGGCTGTTTCTTGACACGTTCGGTGAGCTGACCACCCGACTCGCTGTCCACATAGCCCGACGGCGACCCTAACAGGCGGTTGAGGCTGCTCTCGTCTTTGAACTCGGACATATCCAGTGGGAGCATATCGGATTCGCTGCCGAACATGAATTCGGCCAGCGCCTTCGCCAGCTCGGACTTGCCGACGCCGGTCGGGCCGAGGAACAGGAACGCGCCAATCGGGCGCTTGGGGTCTTTCAGGCCGACGCGGGCGGCCTTAATCGCCCGGCTGACGGCAATTACCGCTTGGTCTTGGCCGATGACGCGCTCTTGGATATGTTCGACCATGCTGGCATAACGCACGCGCTCATCCTCGCCCAGTTTGTTGACCGGGACGCCAGTGGCCTGCGACGCCGCCAGCGTCACGTCCTCGGCGTCGAGGGTGGTATCGGTCAGCTCTGGCTTAAACGCGACATTGGCCTGCTTGCTCATGTTGACCATCGCAGCGGTGCGGTGCAGCAGGTGTTCGGCGCTGCGGGGCAGGGGATTGGCGGTCATGTAGCGCTTGGCAAGCGTCACAGCGATTTTAACCGCCTCGTCTTTGACTTCCAGCTCATAGTCCGATTCGAAGCGCGGCTTGCTGGTCATCAGCATAGCGACCGCTTCGTCGGTGGAGGGTTCCGGCACGCGCACGACTTGGGAATTTTCCGCCACGGCGCTAATCCCCAGCAGGCGCGTCTGATGTTCAATCTCAGTCGTTGTACCGATAATCACCGGGTCGTCGGCGAGGAACGCCTTTTGCAAAATCGAAGTCGCTTTGGTGAATTCAGCTTTGACCGGCCCGCCGAAGAAGCGGTGCAGGTGCGGGACGAACAGGATTCCGCCCGCTGCTTTCGACAGCCCAGCGCGCACGGCCTGTAGGTCGTTATCGAGCAGCGCGGTTTCGTCCAGCGAAACCAGCGTCTTGAGTCCGTTTGGCCCCTTGCCTTCGCCCATCAGCAGGCCGAGGCTGTAGCCCAGCGTGCGCTTGCCCACGCCGTCCGGCCCCAACAGAATCACATGGCGGTTGACGCGCTGCGACAGCACATTGATGATCTCGCGCAGCAGCCCCTCGCGCATATAGACCGGGCGCGCCGTCCCCTGCTTGACCTCGGCTACTACGTCGCGGGCGGCGCTGTCCTTGCGGACGACTTGACCGGCGGCGCGGGCGTCTTGGATGGCCTTGGGCGTCACGCCAGATTGGCGCAGGATGCCGCTGGTGGACATGCTGCCTTCGGCCAAAACCTGAAGCGCGTGGTCGGTATCGACGCGGGTCTCGTTGGCGCTGCGTGCGACGCTCAGAGCGTCATCAAGCAAAATGATAGTCTGGCGCGACATAGGCACGACTACCCCGCCCTTGGCGAGGAAGTCGAGGTTGCCGGACGGGTCGCGCCGTGACTGGATGGCGAGGTCTACCTGCCGCTCAAGGTTGCGCTTCTGGAACCCGCGTGAGGCGCTCAGGGTGTCCAGCAGGCGGGCAGCGGCGGTATTGGGCTGCTTGATGAGCGCCATCAGCACCAGTTCCGGCGTCAGGTTGGGGACGCGGTTCTGGATGACCACCGCCGAAGCAAGATTCATGGCGTCGGTCATATCTTTCGACAGCAAATCAGGGTTGAGTTGTCCCATTAGGTTCCTCTTTTAGGCGGCGGTCACGAACAAATAACAGTGTAGTGGACGGTGCGGCGAATCAGAAGGTGTTTGTAAATATGCGCCTCGTTTGCCCTTGGAGTCTCAAGATACGGAAATTCCATCAGTGGACAGGGCGAATCATCCCGCGCCATTTTTCATGTGCGTGCGGGAAAATTTCCTCGTGTAGGGACAGCACCTATGCTGTCCGCGCTGTTCATCTTCCCGTCGTAACAACAGCTTGGGGTTTGAACCCCAAGCGGATCGCACGCGGAGGCTGATGAAAGGTTTTTGCAAACTCATCACTCGCCACTCATCTCTACGTTTTAACGACGGGGGGTATCCCCTCGTAGACGTGTTCATCGGGGACAGACTTGGTATCGCCCAGCACGTCTTTGACGTACACCTCGTCCAGCAGCACCAGCAAAATGGCGGTAATCGGCACGGCGAACATGATTCCCAAGAAGCCGAAGAAAATACCAAACACAATCTGGCCGACCAAAATCAGCATCGGCGGCATCTTCATGTCGGCGTTGGCGAGGATGGGCGAGATGAGCTGACTCTGCACGAATGACACGCCGTAGACGATGATGATAATCAGCAGCAGGCGGTCGGGGGCTTGTACCGCGCCAACCAGCAACGCCGGGATGAGCGCAATCAGCGTGCCGAAGTTGGGGACGAACGACCCCAAGCCCGCCAGCGTCCCCAGCGCCGCCCACGGCTCAATGCCAATCAGCGCCAGCAGGCCGCCGGTCAGTAAGCCAGCCACCAACATCGAGACGCCGGTGACGCGCAGCCATGCGCGGATGGCGTCGCCCATGCGCCTGAGAATTTCGCGCATCCGTTTGCGGTAGCCGACCGGCGTATACAGTACCACTCGGTCGATGTAGCGCTGCGGCTCGGCAAGGAAATATAAGCTGATGAACAGCACGATCAGCACATTCAACATCAGGTTGGCCGCACCGCCCAGAATCGGGATGACCGAGCCGCTGACTGTCCCCAGCGCGGTCAGCACCTGTGACGCAATTTGCTGGAGCGTGTTGGTGTCGATGGAGAGTTGGCGGGCGGGGTCGAACACGAGGACGATGTTGCGCGCCGTCTCTGGGTCCGGCCACCACGACGGCACGCTGAAAATGCCCAACCGTCCCGTCCCTAAGACCGAAGTTGGGGTGGTCGTTTGGCCGAGGATAGGCGTGAAATCGACTGTCTCTAGGAAGGGGAGGGTGTTTAGCACGCGCCCATTATCCCACCAGTCCAGCACGCGCTCAATGCCGGTCGGGAGCGTGGTGTTGAACAGCGTCCCAAACTGGCTGATGAGCAGCGCCAGCAGCGGGAGCGCAATCGCAATCACGACCACCACCGCCAATACCAGCGTCAAGATGAGCGAGACCGTCCGGTTAATTTTCAGCACCCGCCCGCCAAGCGGTATCCTGATGCGGCTGAACCAATCCATCGGGATGGTAAACAGGATGACCAGCACAATCGAGGCGAAGGTCAGCAGTAGAATGCTGCGGATGGTCCACAGCGCGACCATCAGCACGGCGACGATGGCGACGACGAAAACCCAATTGGTGTTGTTACTGCGAGGCTGCGGGGCAGCCGGGGTAGCGTTAGACACGGGACGTGCCTCCTCAAAAAGGCGGTGGGTGCGGTATCCCATCAAATATAACGCAGAATCGCGGCCTTTGGGGTAACGTGCCTTACGCCCGATGCGTCTGTTTTAGGGTATTTTTTCAGAATCCACATGAACAGCAAGGATTTTAGGCTTATGGAAACCCGTCAACTTGGCAGCAGCGACTTGCATATTACCCGCATTGGCTTCGGCGCGTGGGCCATCGGCGGCGGCGGCTGGGAGTATGCGTGGGGCGCGCAGGACGACCAAGAGTCCATCGATGCCATCCACCGCATCCTTGACCACGGTGTGAACTGGATTGACACGGCGGCGGTCTACGGCCTCGGTCACAGCGAGGAAGTCGTCGCACGCGCCCTTAAACAGACTCAGCACAAGCCGTATGTCTTCACCAAGTGTTCGCTGGTGTGGGGCGACGACCGCGAAATCACCAGCTCAATGAAGGCCGACTCCCTCCGCCGCGAGGTCGAGGACAGCCTGCGCCGCCTTGAGGTCGAGACCATTGACTTGTACCAAATCCACTGGCCGGACCCTGAACCGGAAATCGAGGAAGGCTGGGCGACGCTGGCCGCGCTGCAAAAAGAGGGCAAGCTGCGCTATATCGGTGTCTCCAACTTCAACGTCGAGCAGATGAAGCGCGCCGAGGCCGTCCACAGCCCAATCACTTCGCTCCAGCCGCCGTACTCGCTGGTCTCGCCGGGCGTGCAGGACGAAATTTTGCCCTACTGCCTCGCCAATAACATCGGCGTGATTGTCTATTCACCGATGGCCTCTGGCCTGCTCACCGGCGCGATGACCTCGGAGCGCGTCGCCAACTTCCCCGCCGATGACTGGCGTCGGCGCGACGGTGAGTTCCAAGAGCCGCGCCTGAGCCGCAATCTCGCGCTGGCGGACGTGCTGAAGACCATCGGCCAGCGCCACGGGCGCAGCGCGGGCGAGGTCGCCATCGCGTGGACGCTGCACAATCCCGCCGTCACCGCTGCGATTGTCGGCGCACGCAGCGCCAAACAGGTCGATGGCATCATCGGCGGGGCGGACATCACGCTGACCGAGCAGGACTTGGCCGACATCAACGGGTTTGTTACCGCGAACCCCTAATCGAGCTTAGATACGCAGCGCAGGGCGGTCAGGTTGTGTGGAAAAACGGTCTGGCCGCCCTTTTTGGTTAACCACACGCATGATAAGGGTATGCAGAGGCTAACATATTTTCGATTTCGGCCTCATATTGCTCATACAGCTCAACGGGGGCGGATATCTCCATCAGAAACGGTTGTTCACGGATTTGAAGCGAAATCGCCACATACCCCCGGCGTCCATCCTGTTCAAATGGCTGGAAGATATCAACATTACCACAGGGTGGTGTAGCCTGAAGCTCCATTAAATCGTCTCGATCTACGCCGAATCGTTCAACCATATAGTCTGCGGCGGCGCTGATGCGCTCTTCCCATCTCGCAGTGGGAATGTTTTCATCAAAATCATCGGCTGGACGTATCCACACGTATGGCACGTCTGATGGGTCTTCAAACGTTTCGGGGATATTCCATGGGTCAGGCACGATAAAAACATGCTGATGGATGGGCATCCGTTCAATCCACCCCTCAGGAAAGCCTATGGAGAAAGCAGGAATAATCGACGGCGGGAAGTACAAAGAACCCTGTGTAGGGTTTAAATACAGGCTGTGGCGCAGTTCGGGATGAATGCGGTACTGGTAGGTCAGTGGAAAATCGACCATGGCCCGATACATGGCCTCGTTTTCCGCGAAGTCGTCTTCCGTCGTCAACAGACCGATGACGATTCCGTTACCACCACCAACACCGATGGAAAATGTGGGAAAGTTTCTGCCGTAGCGCGGCAGCACTGCGCCAGCAGGGAAGTTTATGTCATAAGTTGAGTACTGTCGATCAATCGGATAATTCTTGTAATCGATCAACAGCATTGGTGGGACAGGTTCACCCTTCCAGTAGGCCTCTAACGTCTGATAACTAACAGGTTCCGGCGCAATGAGCATCCCGCCGCGTCTATCGTTTCCTTCTTCATCCTGAATCGGGTAACTTTCCCACCCTTCTGGATGGGCATAAAACGAGGTTCGACCTGAAGGGAGATACGGCTCAATCGCCTCATAGCCGGTGTTTTCGATGGTGCGCGTGCTGCACCCCCAAACCGCCAGCGGGTCTACGTCGGTTGCATCAATGATATTTCCAACCACGGAGTCCGCAGATGAGGCGACAAAAACAGGATCGGGATTGTCGGTATACCCCACCAAGCCAAATAATTGGGTCAAATAATGATAGTCGCTGATATTTCTACCCACCCCAGTTGCGTAATCTGAGAGATTAGACCTAATCTCAACGAGGCTGGACTCCCCATAAGGTTTGTTCATCTCTTCATATAGAAGGTCGATAGGCATTGCCAGTTCGGTGATGAACGCGAGTCCATTTTCTTGTCTGATAGTCTCGCGGCGAAGATCAAGATAATTTGAGCGAGACGAGAAATACGCACGCGCCCCGTTCATACGAATAGGGATGTCTTTTACCCAGCCAATCGCGTGGTCTACCCGAAATTCATGGCGGTCAACGGTCACATCAGCAAAGTTTTCTGGCACATAGCGCACATCGGCGAGGATGCTCATTTCAACGTCTACAGGTTCATCATTGAAAAACAGCCCAAATGGTACTGTCAAACGGCTTATATCACCCGGATAGGTAAGTTTGAGTGTTATAGAGGTCAGCCACGGTGACTTAGCCGGGCCTTCTAGCTCCAACGCAACAAAATACATCCCCTGTGCGGTGTATTCTTCAACCCTAGTGCGAACCTGTAATGGGAGGTCGTAATCCCCCTCATCTAACCACCCTAAGACCTCATCAGAAGTGAGTACTTGTGTTTGGACGACCTCAGGCGGTACATAAGACAGGTCGCTGCCACCCGAACCAGAGTTATAGAGATCGGAGTGCATATTAGCGCAGTAATTAGGTGGCAAATCAAAAATTACTGGCGGATTATGATAGGGTAAGTTAAAAGATGTTAGGTCAGGACTAGCATACCCGCCTAAATACTCCGTTTCGACTTCATTGGTCGGGACGGGAATCAGCCACAGAAATTCTGGGTTTGCACCCGCGTATTGGGCTTGAAAATAAGCGGTGATTGTCTCGGTTTCGCTGTCAATCGCATACGTGATATCCAACGAGCGAAGATCAATATAGTCCCGTCCAGTCGCTGGAAATAATCCACCGATTGCCTCGGTAGGCCAGATTACAATCAAAAGCAAAACCAACGTTCCAAAGATATTTCTAGACATTTCCAAAACCTCGTGTCCATCTTCTTAATCTTCATTATAAAAGATGCCAGAGGTTAGCTTACCTACTTTTTAACGATGCAACGCCCACGATAAAAAATTATGTTAGCGATTAGAAACCGTAGGTGAAAGATTTTGGCGTTGTGATAAAAGGGCGGTCAGGTTGTGGTGGATGGGGTGGCGCGCCCATCCACCACGTTTTTAGAATGTCCAGACCCACGTGTCGGCAAAGTTACAGCCGGTCTCGCTGCGTTCATAGTTGATGACCGCGTTGCCAATCTGACCCGCGTCCAGCAGTTCAGCGGGGAGGGTGATGGTGCCGCCGTACTCGCGGTCCACCCACAGGTCAACCCGCTCGCCGCGCCGCACAATAATCAGGCTGTGCCGCCCGGTCGTGAGCGACTCTGCGCCGTCATTAAACTGACCGGGCGCGAAGTTTTCGCCCACCCGTGCCGAGATGCCGTACCCGCCCTGTGTATCGAGATAAGCGACCGCGTGCTGGTCGTCGGCGCGGTTGGCGAACAACAGGCCGCACGCCGCCAGCGCGTTGGGCGTGACGGTTTGCAGCGTAAAGGTGGTGTGCAGCACCATATCGCCATAGGTCGCGCCGCGCCCCAGCAAAATCCGGCTCACCCCGGCCTCGACCTGCCGCCCAGAACTTTCGGGGACGGTCAGTGCCAGCGCCCCGCCCGCCGGGATGACGCGGCGGCGCTCCAATTCTTGGATGGTGACGGCCTGCCCGCCTGTGACGAGGCGCGACGGCATGACCTCGGCGTCGTCGGTCAAGATGGGCAGGGTGATGGCTAAATCGTCGAACGCGACGGTGACATCGGCGGTCACGGCGTCGGGGGTGCTGGCAAACAGCCCAATCCGACCCGCCGACGGGGCGGGCGTACCGGTTTCGACCGCTTGGCCTACATATGCGCCGTTGTAGAACACATCGAAGCCGCTGCCGTTGACCAATACGCCCAAGGTGAAGCGCGTGACGCCGGGGACGATGGCCGGGTGGCTGGTCCAATCGCGGATTTGGCGCGCCTCGCCGTCATCGTCGATGAAGTCCAGCCGCCATGCCCCCTGCTGACCGACCACCAGCGCATAGTAGCCCGTGCCGGGGGTATCGCGCAGCGCAAAACCTGCTCGCCAGCCAGCCGGACCGCGCTCGACCTGTACGGCCACCTGCGCATAGAAATCGTCAATCTGCGGCAGGCTGGTTCGGGTCAGCCGACCTTGCAGGCGCGGCTCTGGCAAAATGAGGCGCGCTAGGCTGTCGGTTTGCTCGGCAGACCCAACCCCGCCCGCCGCGTCCCACAGCCGTTCAGAGGTCGTCCCGCTGAAATCATCGACCTCGGAGCGCTCGGCGTAGCCGGGGAGCAACGTCAGGGTGTAGTCACCGGTCGTCTCGCCGTAGCCGCTGACCGTGACGGTGTAAGTGTCGATGCGCGGGAGGGTGACGGCTTGCAGCAGCGCGTCGGTGCTGCCCGGAAAGGCGTAGTCGTCGTTGCTGGTGAGTGTCTGACCGCCGCTGTTGCTGATGCTCACTACTGGGTCGAGACCGCCGCTGCCAGTCACGCTCACCGAGATAACCTGACCTTCTTGGCCGGTAAACGTCCATGTGTCCGACGCGCCGGGGACACCAATCGCGCCCTCGAAAGGAAGGAACGGCTCTAGCGCGAGTGACTGCGCGGCCAGCGGCGGGGTCAAGACCAGCCCAGCGGCCAGCACCGCGCCGACCAGCCCACGAATCACGGCCTTCATGCGGTCTGCACCATCCACGCCGGGAAATTTGCTTTGAGGTAATCGAGTAGCACGGTGAAATCCTCCTTCGTCAGTTCTGCGCCCTCGTGCCAGCGCCAGATTTCGGCCTCGCGCAGGCGGCGCTGCTGCCCGGCCAAGCGCACGTCGGCGTCTTGTTTCTTGGTCGGGACGAGAACGGTGAACAGGTCTGGGTTGGGCAGCGCTTGGTATTCATCGGGCGACATAAACGTATACACCGCGATGGTGGTGTCTTCCTGAACCAGCCCCAGCGACACCACATACCAGCCCTTGGGGACGCGAGTGCGGCGGCTGATGGCAAATCGCCACGCCAAGACGTTGACGTGCTGCGCCGCATCCAGTTCGCGCTGGGCTTCCTCACGCAGCATCAGGCGGATGCGGGTGGATGACAGCTCCAGCGACCGACCCGACGGCCACAGTTTACGCAGGCGTATCTCGACCACCCGCGTAACGAGGATGGCCGCGCCGACGCCAATCACCACCGACAAGATGCCGCCGAAGTCGGTGGAGGCCAGCAGCGCGTTCGAGAGCATGAAGGCCAGTACCCCTACCCCGATGAAACACAGCAAGATGGCGAAGCGCAGCGCGTTGTGTTCGGGGTCTACGGGCAGGCGGATGGGTTGTGCGTCGTCCATGGGCAAAACGGCTCCTCAATCAGGTCTATGGGCAGGTTTTTACTTGGGGCGGGGGCGAAACCCGACCGGGATGTCGTCGGGGAGCGACTGCATCGGCGAGGGGAGCGCGCTGGCGGTGGTCGGCTGACCGCGCCCAGCCAGCTCGTCACGGGTGTTCATGCGGCGCAGGTCGGGGGCGTAAAGCATCGGCTTGGCGCGGCGTGGGTCCATGGCGGCACGTGCTACCCCCCGCGCCAGCACATCGACCGGCATTGGCGCGGCGCGGTCGAGCCACAGCCAGCCGAACGGTGGGATGTGTCGCAGCAGCGAAATCAGCCGCCAGAACGGGGAGCGCGGCGCACCGCGTGAGTAGGTCAGTGGGGCGCGTACCACCACCGCATTGACGCCCACCCGCAGGAGATAATTTTCTGCCTCGCGCTTGGCCTCGACGTATTGACCGTTCAGCCACGGCGCACGCGCCGTACTCAGCAGCACCATAAACGGCACGCCATCGCTGCTGCACATATTGGTTACGTTGCGCGCCGACATAAAGTTCAGCCGTTGGTGGGTGAAGCCGTGAGCGGGGTCGGCGGTCAGGCTGCCGACTGTGTGCACGACGCATTGGTGGCCGCGTGCACGCCCGCGCAGGCTGGCCGGGTCCCACACGTCCGCAGTGAACCAGCGCACGCGCTCGGCCAAGCCCCCCAGCCGGTCTTCTGCGCCGGGACGCACCAAGAGTGTCACATCTGCGCCCTCGGCCACCAGCGCGGCGGCAATATGGTCTCCCAAGAAGGTCCCACCCCCCGTCACGAGGACGCGGCGGCGGCCAGCAGCATTCATCATCAAATGTGTTTACATCCGTCAATCAGTAATCTGGGGTGATTCTAAACCGGGCGGCGGGGTTCGGCTAGTGCGGAGGCCGCCGCCCAGCGTCATTCGAGGTCAGACAGGTAGAACTGCGCGCGCTCGTCCTCGCTCATCGGGCGCAGGCGTGCCAGTTCACCCAGTGTCACCAGTGCGCGTACATCCAGCGTCCACGACTCGGCGCGTCGGGTGAACGGGTTGAACAGGCGCAGCGCCGTCCCGTCCTGCGCCCAGTTCAGACTGCCGACCTCGGCATAGGCGGGCAGGTTGATGGGGTCACGCACGCCGTTTAGATAGACCTGTACGCGTCCGAAGGTCGCATCCGTGACCGCGAGGCGCTGGTTGTCGGGCGAAAAGCGCATATCGGCCACCGGGTAGGGGGCGCTGAAGACGGCCAGCGGCTGTTTGGCTTTCTCCTCGTCCGGCCACACCCAAATCTCGCCCCGGTCATCGACCATGACCGCAAGGCGCGTCCCATCAGGGCTGCACACCGAACGTTCATCGGGTGCGGCGCGGTCTGGGAAGAAGCTCAGGTCACAGGTCGGGGCAGGGGCGGGGTTGGGCGGCACTTGGATGACGCCGGGGAGCTGCGGCTGACCGACCAACCACAGCCGCACCGGGTCAGACCCGGCGCGCACCGACAAGTCACCGCGTGCCATGTTCCAACCGATGTCGATGATAGGCGAAGCGGGATAAGCGACGGCGTGCGCCTCGCTGCCTTCTAACGCGATGACCACCAGCGACGAATCCCCCGCAACTACGGCGTGCGTCTCGGTGAACAGGCCGAACGCGCCGCCCAAAAAGGAGATGGACTGCGGGAACTCTTCGCTCAACTCCCACAGCAGGACGCCCTCGCGTCCCCAGACCATCAGGTGGGTCTGGGCGGCGTTCCAAACTGGGCTGTCCGACGCCTGCTCGAATAGAATCATCTCGGCGGTCTGCTGGCCGGTCTCGATGTCCAGCACGCGAAGCATCTGGTCGGATGTGATGACCGCGACCCGCATGCCATCTGGCGAGACTGCCGCGCTGAATACTCTCCCATACAGGAACAGGCGCACGGGCGGCGCATCGTCGGCCAGCCGGAAACCGCGCAGCGTCCCCTGTACATCGCGGACGAGGACGGTATCGGGTGATGCCCACCAGACGGGGCTGTTGCTCGACCCGACCAAAGAGATTTCTGTGTCGGAGGCCAGTTCAATTAAAACGGTCTGTTCACC
>JALONW010000343.1 GCA_025454725.1 Anaerolineae bacterium | reverse complement strand
CGGGCGTGAGGCGCGCAATGTGTCAGTTGATGAGGCCTTCGATTACATCTTCGGCTACTGCACAGCCAACGACTTCAGCGCCCGCGACCTTCAAATGCGGACGACCCAATGGCTGCTCGGTAAATCCATCGACAAATTCCAGCCGATAGGGCCGTACCTCGTGACCAAAGACGAAATCCCCAACCCCGATAACTTGTGGCTGCGGACGTGGGTCAACGGCGAACTGCGCCAAGACTCGAATACCTCAGACATGGTGTTCGATGTCGCAACATTGGTCAGCTACGCCAGCCAGCACATGACGCTCAAGCCCGGTGACATCATCTCGACCGGGACGCCCGCCGGGGTGATTCTCGGCCTCGCTAAGAACGGGACACCGTGGCTCAAGCCCGGCGATGTCGTCGAGGTTGAGGTCGAAGGATTGGGTAAGCTGCGAAATGTGATGGGGTAGGAAAAAGAAAATGCCCCCGGTTAAAACCGGGGGCATTTTAGTTAACGCAATTTCTCAAAGGTTAACGTCCACTCCGAGTCTACGTTGCTGGTTTTCCAGAAAATGACACAATTTTCATCTGCGCGGTAAACCGTAGATACTTCAAGGCTTTCGGCCTCAAAATCCAGTTCATTGAAAACTGTACGAGTACTACAATCTCCCACCACTACAAGGGGTGAAAGTATGAAAGCTCTATCTTGTACATTGGCATTGATTGTCCACACCCCTGCTGCTAAAAGCGTAGGCATGCTAACTTGTTGACCAAACCCGTTGAAAGTAGTATTGTTTTCTACCTCAAGAACAGATTCTTCAAGGAACTCTGGATCAGTTACATCCCGAAATTCAACAATCCATTCGCCCCTAACATTATCACTTTCAAAAATGAAAGTGCACCCAGTTGAAAAAATCATTTCGCTTGCAGTCAATGTGTTTACATCGAAATTTAGCACATTGAATATACTAGACTCGTCACAGTTCCCATCAAGTACGATAGGTGTAAAGATGAACGCATTACCTTGAATCGTCGCGTCCAACCGATATATACCTTGTGGGAGTTCGATTTCCTCTGAAATTTGGCCTCCACGCCCTTCAACTGTAACAACAGGGGGTTGCGCTGGATTGTAAAACCGTGTGGGCGCACGTTCTACCAGATAATCTGCGATATAAGCATCTTCTTCATCTTCGCGGTAAACGCGCAACCATCCATCAACCTCGGCGCTTTCTTGATAAATGAAGATGCTTTCGCCTTGTGTTACACGACCCACAATTTCTGATGAAGTATTGGGTAGTGAACGAAGATTAGCAGTTTCAGAGGTGACAATGTACTCAACTAAGTTGGTTTCTGTAGTTTCATCCCCTTCATCTTGGGCTAAACTAAAATTCACTAGGGATAGTATAACCACTAGTATGAGAGTGCTTTTGCTCATTGCGTATCCTTATGCGTCTAAATTGAAAAAGCATTATTTTTATTATATATACAAAGCAATCATTTTGGGAATAAAGTTTTCCCACCCACATGGGCGGTTGCTCATCTGTGCTGGACGGCGGTACACTGGTCATAATGAAAAAGTGTGTTTGAGGAAGGCTGCCGGTTATGGACAAGCGAATGGTGGATATCCGCGCCTTGCGCGCCGCCGGGGTACGCATCTCGTTGGCCGAGAGCCAAGACGCCATGTACGGTGCGAACGTTATCGGCCTAGAGAGCCAGAACAGCTTCAAGTCGGCTATGCGGACGACCCTTGTCAAGGAGCGCCGCGACCAAGAAATCTTCGAGCAGTTCTTCCCGCTGTTCTTCAGCAGCAACACCCCGCTGATGAACAATATCCCCGACAACCTCAGCCAGCAAGACCAGAAGATGCTGGAAAAGGCGCTGCGCTCGCTGGCCGGTCAGATGGCCGCGCTGAAAGACCTGCTCCGCCAATTGGTGGAAGGCCGCCCATTCAGCGATGATGAGCTGGGTGAGATGGGTGAGCGCGCCGGGCTGGACAACGCCGAAGGCATGAGCAGCCGCCCGTGGATGGAGCGCCGGATGCGCAACCAAGCCGACCTCCAGCGGATGCAGGCGGCCATTGAGATGCTCATCGAGAAGCTCAAAGAGATGGGTATGAACGATGAGAAAGCCGAGGAACTGCGCGATATGCTGGAGCAGAACCTCGAAGGGCTGTCCGACCAAGTGTCGAACTACACCGGGCGGACGCTGGCTGAGCGCATGGCCGACCAAGACCCTAAGCCCAGCAATGACGTGATGGACATCCCCTTCCAGCGCCTGAGCGACGACGATATCGAACAGATTCGGCGCGAAATCCGCCGACTGGCCGCCAAGCTCCGCAGCCGCGCCAGCTTGCGCCAGAAGCGCAGCAAAGACGGTCAGGTAGACCCGCGCCGCACCATGCGCGCCAATATGAAGTACAGCGGCATCCCGATTGAACTCAAGCGCAAGACCCGTCACGTCAAGCCGTGCCTTGTCCTCATCTGCGATGTGAGTACGTCGGTGCGCTTTTGCGCCGAATTCCTGCTAACGCTGATTTACGAACTGCAAGACCAAGTGGCGCGCACCAACTCGTTCATCTTCATCGGCGATTTGGTAGACATCAGCATGGACTTCAAGGAACACGAGCCGCTGGAAGCCGTCCAGCGTGTGCTGACCGCCAACCCGCCCGGCTACTACAGCACCGACCTCGGCAACGCGCTCAACACCTTCAAGCGCGACCAGATGGGCCTGATTAACGGCAAGACCACCGTCATCATCCTTGGTGACGGGCGCAACAACCACAATGACCCACGCATCGACGTGGCCGAGGACATCCACCGCAAGGGGCGGCGGCTGATTTGGTTCAACCCAGAGCATCCGTCATCGTGGGGAACGGGCGACAGCGACATGCTGCAATACGCGCCCGCCTCGGACGGCGTGTACTACGTCCGCACCCTGCGTGACCTCGCTGACGCGGTAGACAAGGTCTTGGCAGACGGATAACAGCATTTACCCATCTAATCTATAGACAGCAAAAGCGATTCCTCTTATCTGAGCGGAATCGCTTTTGTTTTGTCATGTGAATTATCACATCAGACCCATGACATTTATTCTTGGAATCCAGCTTGTTTGTGATACAATGTGTTTTATTGTCGTAAAATCACAAAAAATCACAAGATGACCGATACCCTATTCCCCAATGCTCGGCGCGACAACCTTTTGGAATGGCTGCGCCAATACAAGCGCGCCACCATCGATGACCTCGCCGCACAGTTCGGCGTGTCGGGCATGACCATCCACCGTGACCTTGCCGAGCTGGTCAAGACCGGCGCGGTGCAAAAAGTCCACGGCGGCGTGGTCTGGGTCGAACAGGCTACCCCACCCGCCCCGTCCACTGATGGTCGCTGTGAGATGTGCGGTGTCGCCGCTGTGCGGATGCCCTTCACCATCCGTGCCAGCCAACAGGTACTGACGGCGTGCTGCGCCCACTGCGGCTTGATGATGCTTCACGGGCTGGAGGATGTGGCGAGCCTGCTGACGACTGATTTCCTGTATAACCGTACCGTCAGCGCCAAATCGGCGGCCTATGTGGTCGGTTCGTCCGTGCAAATTTGCTGCGCGCCCAGCGTCCTCAGTTTCACCTGCCGCGAGGACGCCGAACGGTTCTCGCACGGTTTCGGTGGCACAGTTATGGACTACGAGCAGGCGCTTGACACCTTGCAACACCACTAGATGAGGTAAGACCGCGCTCCGTTGGGTGATGCGCGTTACATTTGATTTGTGCCAAGTGGCACGAGGAGACAACAACCATGAAGCGTTTGTTCCGTCTGACCATGTTGGTCGCGGCGTTGGCCGCGCTTTGGATTGCACCTGCGTCAGCGCACGGGGGCCGCGAGGTCGGCGACTATAACATCGTGTTCGGCTGGCAGGTCGAACCGGCTTACGCTGGGGTGTTCAACGGGCCAGAAATCTTTATCGAGCTTGCGCACGGTCATGAAGAAACAGAAGACGACCACAGCCACGAAGACGAAAATTTCTTAGAAGGCGTCGAGGTCAACCTGACGGCGGAAGTCACCTTTGGGCCAGAGACCATCACCGTAGTGATGGAACCGGCCTACGGCGAGGTCGGTCACTACGTTGCGGACCTCGTGCCGACCCTGCCGGGCGACTACATCTTCCGCATCACGGGTAACATCGGAGACACCGAGGTTGACCTGACCTTCGACTCGGCGGACGGTGAGTTCAGCAGCGTCCGTCCCAGCACCGACATTTTGTTCCCCTCGGCCTTCAGTCTTGAGGCGCGCATCGCCGCGCTGGAAGCCCAGATTGCCGAGCTTGAGGCAGCATTGGCCGCGCTGGCGGAATAATTTAACGCGTGTGTTAGGGGTGTTCTGGCGGAATCGATGTCAGGACACCCCCATTTCATTTCATATCATAGGCCACCTCATGCGATTGTTGAAACTGCTCCTCGCGCTGTCGGCGCTGCTGGTCGTCACTGTACCAGTTCACGCCCACGCTAACCTTATCGACAGCATCCCCTCACCGGGTTCGACGCTGTTCGAGCCACCTCCCACCCTACTGATGACCTTTACCGAGCCGGTCGAAGCGGGATTTGCGCGGGTGCGCGTGTTTGATTCCGACGGCGGTCTCATCGAGATGGGCGACCTGACCCTCTCGCCCGATACGGCCAACACTTTGCTTGCCGACTTCCCCACCGACCTGCCCGCCGGCCTGTATACTGTGTCGTGGCGGGTGGTCAGTGCGTCGGACGGCCACCCCACCGAGGGCGCGTTTACCTTCGGCGTCGGTGAGGTGATGGTGACAGGCGGGGCGGGCAGTCAGCCGCAGGTGGCGGTGGTCGCGTCGCAGTCAGTAATCGTCCGCTGGCTGAACCTCGTCTCGCTCGGCCTGCTCATCGGCTGGCTGGGGTTTCGGCGCTGGGTGTGGGAAGCGGCGTCGCAGCGGATATTTTGGGTGGCATGGGGCGCGGTGGGAATCGCTGGTGCGCTGTTCCTGCTCAACCAAGCCACCGTCGTCGCAGACAGCGACCTGTGGGCGGCTCCGACATGGGGCGCGCTGGGCGCAGTGCTGGGCAGTTCAGCCTTCGGGACGGCATGGCTGGTTCGGATGAGTGCATGGTTGGTCATCGGCGCACTGGCTGCCCGTCAACAATGGACATGGGCGCTGGCGGCGGGCAGTGTCTTGTCCTACGCCCAAGCCCTGACCAGTCACGCAGCAGCTACGGGGCGACTAGAGGCGGTCGTGCTGGACGCTCTACACGTCGCTGCGATGGGAATGTGGCTGGGAGGCCTCATCACCTTCGGATGGGCGCTCTGGCGCGGGGGTGCTGAACCCTACGCCGCTACCCTCACCCAACGCTTTTCGATGATGGCGCGTGTGTGTGTGGCCGTTCTCGCGCTGACCGGCTTATACAGCGTGTGGCTGCACGTCGGCTCGGTCGAGGCGCTGCAAGCCGCATCCTACGGCGTCGCGCTGGTCGTCAAAAACGTGCTGTTCGTCGCCATGCTCATCTTAGCGGGCATCAACCTTGTGTTTACCGGGCCGATGCTCAAGCGCGGCAAAGCCGAATGGGTTAGGGTGCTGCGTGGTCTGGTCATGTTTGAGATTATCTTGGGCGGTGGGGTGCTGGCGGCCTCGGCATGGATGACCAGCGATATGCCCGCTGCTGAAGCCTACCGTTTGCAGCAGGCGCAGAACCAGCCCGCGCCGACCAGCACCAGTTTCTTCGAGATGCAGGTGGTCGGTGAGAACATGCTTCACCTCGACATCGTGCCGGGGACAGTCGGCGAAAACACCTTCACCGTCACGCTGTTCAACCCCGACGGCTCACCGATGGTCGATGCGACTCGTGTCAGCCTGCGTTTTACCCACCTCGGTAACCTCGTCGGGGAGAGTACCCTCCAACTCGAACACGCCGGTTTCGGTGCATATCGAGCGACCGGTGCAAACCTGAGTGTGCCGGGGGAGTGGCGCGCCCGCCTGACCGTCCGCCAGCCCGGCCAGTTCGATGTCGTCACCGACTTTACGGTGAATTTGCGTTAGCCCACCACCGCCTGATAGACCAGATAGCGCTCCAGCAGCGGTTGGGCGTTGGCGTAGAGCTGCGCGCGGCGGCCTCAGCGTCACCCAGCGCGAGGCACACTTCCCGCGCCAGCAGGGTCGTCCGCAGCGTGTTGAGCGCGTCCTCGTGTCCCTGATAGATGATAAACGCCGTCTCGATATGCCCCAGCGCACGCTCTGCATCATCGGCGTCGCCGGTATTGCGCAGGCCGCGATATGCAAGGTGAGCGTACAAAACCTGCGCGTGCGCGGTCAGGCGCTCGTCGCCGTCAGGCGCTCGTCGCCCAGCCATTCGCCGTGACCGCTCAACCAATCGGCGGCGCTGCGCGTAAAGTTGGCGTTGCCGTCCTCGGTGATGGCTTCCAGCTCGCCCAGCAGATGGGCGTGGCGCGCTTGAAGCGTGACATCCCCGCTGGCCGCAATGTCGTCATACTGTTCGCGCAGTAGATTGCGGGCGTCGGCAGGTTCACCGCCGAACACTAGTGCCTCAGCCAGCCCGAACGCGGCGCGCACCTTGAGGGTGGTGGGTGAATCGGGGCGGTAGTACACCTCCCCGAAAATACGCGATGCACCCTGCACATCGCCCGCATACAGGTACGGCACGGCGCGGGTGAGGTTCATTTCCATCAATTCCACCGGGTCCTCGATGGCGTCGAAGGTGGTCGGGGTCATGTGCGCGGCGTCCCATGCGTCGGCCACGCGACCGAGCGCTACCAGCGCCTCAATGTTCAGACGCCATAGGCGCGGGAAAGCCGCGTCATGGCGCGTCGCGGCGCTGTCCACGCGCCATTTGTACAGATAACGGGTGAACTCCGCCCCGCGCTGGCCGGTCGCCTTGAGCAGTTGGCCGAAGATGGCGAAACAGCGCACATCGCCCAATTTTTCCGCCCACGCCGCCACCTGAGACTTGAGCGCCGCTGTCGAATCGACCGTCTGGGCGGGTCTTCCGGGGGC
>JALONW010000342.1 GCA_025454725.1 Anaerolineae bacterium | reverse complement strand
GGGCTCGAACCCCTGACCTCACGGATGTGAACCGTACGCTCTGACCAACTGAGCTAAGCGCCCAACATACAGTTAAGTTTAACACATTTGCCGGATGGGTCAAGGGCGCAACGGCACAAAACCAGCGCGTTGAGGCCCCTCAACACAGACCCCCACTTTTTAGGGTTCAAAAATAGTTGAATGTTGAAATCGGGTACTTGACACGTCCAAGAAGTCGTCATATGATGAATTCAATCATTCAAACAAAGTCAAATGGTTAAAACAAGCGTTACGGTTTAATCGTTTGATAAATATTGAATGGGTTATCGGCAGGGTTCACCCAGAGAGGAGAAATCGGCAACCATGTTCCCACTTGAACACTTCCACCGCCAAAGCGACCAGTTCCGCGCCGAGGCCATCCGCCGGGCTGAACACGCACGTCTCGTGAAGCTCGTCCTCGATGCGCGTCGGTTGTTCCGCCAATCACCCCGTCAGACCGAAGCAGACAACAAGCGCTAACGCTGTCGCCCCGGCCCGACCCCGCCCATCCGCCTTCCTTATCAACCTTCTACCTTACCAACAGTCACGGAGACACCGATTACCATGTTCGACTATACCCTGAGCATCCAAGCCAAGATTAAGCAGGACGAGGCCCGTAAGGCCAACGACCAGCGCATCCTGATTCGCGAGATTGAGGCCGCCCGCCGCGCCGAAATCGAGGCCAACAAGCGCAAGACCGAGGTCAAGCCGGTGCAGCCTGCGCCCGAACCCGTCTCGCACAACTAAATTTGAAGTCCTCCCCTGAAACACAACACCCGCGACAGCCACGCGGGTGTTGTGGTATCTGACGGTGGGGGAGGATTGACTGCTGTTGTGTGCTATAATTTTTTAACCGTTTGTGTTCGTTTGATTTGCTTATGATGTGGAAAGCCCGTCCCAAGCTGGATGAGACTCAGGCAAGACCGTTCACCCCTGCGCCCGAAATGACGATTTCGGACCTAGAGACCCTCAAAGTCCTTGCCGACCCATTACGCCTGAGCATCCTTGAGTATCTGATGCGCCCCAGCACCGTTAAACGCATCGCCGAGAAGATTAACAAACCAGCCACCAAGCTCTATTACCACTTCAACCTGCTGGAGAAGCACGGCCTCATCGTGCTGGTCGATACGCGCATCGTGTCGGGCATCATCGAGAAGCACTACCAAGCCGCCGCCAAGGTCTACCGCGTCGCCAAGAACCTGCTCGCCCCCGGTTCGACTGACTTTGACGAAGGGTTGGAGCTGACCCTGAATGGGATGTTCCAAGCTGCCAAGCAGGAAATCCTCGACAACATCCATGACCAGACCATCGACATGGGCGAAGAAGCCCCGTGGCACCGCCGTATGAACATCAGCCAAGTGCGGATGGCGCTGACCGCCAAGCAGTTTCTTGAGTTTCGCGATAAGCTGGCGGCGCTGGTCGAGAAGACCCAACGCTGGACAGACGAGAACGACGAGGACAACAGCGCCAACGTTACGGTGCTGAAGCTGCTCTATGTCACCTATCCCATTCAGCTTGCCGCCAGTGAGCTGGATGAACCCCCGGTCAACGGCACGGGCCACAAGTAAGCGCGTGGTCGTTCAAAAAAAGGCTTGGCGGCGCTGGCTGCGCCGTATGAAGCGCCCGCTGCACATCACGGGGGCGTTGCTCAAGGCGCTGCTGCTGGTCGGTTGCAACCTCGTCCCACTTTCCCCATCCCAGCCGCCTGCCGCCGCACCGACGGCGACCCTTACGCCGCTGCCGACTGCCGCGCCGGGCTGGGATGCGGTGATGTTGGGTGTCGAGCGTCGTACGATGATTCCCGACGGCCTCAGCCCACTGTCACAGGTCATCGTCTATCGGCTTGACCCCCAGCACATTACGTTCAAGGCACATGCGGCGGGTCAGCCGCTGCGTGTGGGTGAATGGCGCGGGGCGCTGCCTAATGCACTGGGCTTCGTGAACGCCAATTTCTTCGCGCCGGACAACACGCCGCAGGGTTTGGTAGTGTCGGACGGTTCAGCATTGGGGCAGACCTACGTCAACCGGGGCGGGATGTTCCAAGTGGCAGACGGCGTGCCGCGTGTAAGGTCACTGATTGCCGAACCCTATCGAGGTGAGGAACTCGAACAGGCGGTGCAGGCGTTCCCCATGCTGGTGTTGGACCGTCAGCCCATCCTGCAAGACCCCCGTGCCGACCGCACCTCGCGCCGAACAGTGGTCGCGCAGGATTCCGCGGGGCGAATTATCCTCCTCGTGACGCCGCTGCTGGGGATGACCCTCAACGAGATGGCGACCTTCCTCAGCACCGACCCCGACCTTGATGTCGTCCACGCGTTGAACCTCGACGGCGGCGGTTCAACGATGCTGTCTGCGCCAGTGGCGGTCGAGATGCCTTCTTTTGACCCCGTGCCGGTGGTTTTGGCCTTCTACGCCCGCTGACAGCTACCCGTCTGGCCGAAAACCGGCGTATAATAAGGGAACGGTGGTGATTGACCATGCACCAACCGCCGTCTTGTCGTCAGAGGTTAAGAGAATAGGGGTTGCCCTTGCAAAATGAATTGAAGTCTGGGTTGGTTGTCCGCGAGATGAGCGGATTCTTCTGGGTCGAGGCAGAAGACGGGAACATCTACCGCTGCAAACTGCGGGGTCGTTTATTAGAAGAAGCACAGGTATCGGACGTAGCCGCGATTGGCGACCGCGTACAGTTTGTTTTGATTGAGAATGACCAGACCGGTGACGGGATCATTGAATCGGTGAAAGAGCGTAGGGGCGTATTTGCACGCGGCGCACGCACCGAGGGCGCACGGGGTTCGGGCGAAGCTGTCCGCGAACACGTCATGATTGCCAATCCCGACGCCGCTTTTATTGTATCGGCAGTAGCGCAGCCTGCGCCCGATTGGGCGGTGATTGACCGCCTCTTGGTGATTGCCGACCAAGCCAATATTGATGAAGTCACGCTGGTGGTGAATAAGATTGACGTGACCGGCCTTGCCGAGGCTCAGTCCATCTTCGGCCACTATGCCCAGATGGGCTATCATGTCGCCTATGTCAGCGCCAAGGATGATTTTGGGATTGAGGAACTGCGCGAACGCATGACGGACCGCACCTCAGTGTTTGCGGGCGCGTCTGGTGTCGGTAAGAGCAGCTTGCTCAACGTCATCCAGCCCGGTTTGGGTCGCTCGACCAAAGAGGTGAGCAACTGGAACGATGAGGGGATGCACACCACCCGCGACAGCATTTTAGTGAAGCTGGATTTCGGCGGCTACCTTGCTGACACGCCGGGGATGCGGACAGTTCAACTTTTCGACATCGAGCCGGAGGAGCTGGACGGCTACTTCCGCGACATCAGCCAGTACGTTGGGCGCTGCAAGTTCAACGACTGCACGCACAATGCCGAGCCGGGTTGTGCGGTTCGCACCGCCGTCAAATCGGGTCAGATTAACAAAGGGCGCTGGCGCAGCTATCGTGCCATTTGGGACGAACTGTACGCCGCGCTGGAAGTGTATTAGGTTGGGCAGGGTAGGGTGATGGGCAAGAAATCGCGTCCTGATAAGCGGCGGGCGGGGGAGACTGTTCCAGTCGTGACCCGGCCAGAAAGTGACGGCGCACCGCGCCCGCATGTGCCAGTCTTGCTGCGACAGGTGCTAGAGGCGCTCATCCCCGACCCCGCCAATCCGCCCGCCCGAATCATTGACGGGACGGCGGGGGCGGGTGGGCATTCGTTGGCGCTGGTCGAGGCTGGAATCGGCCGTCTGCTGTCATTTGATGTTGACCCGACCGCCATCCGATTGGCGGGGGAACGTCTGCAGCCGCATCTCGACAGTGGGCGCGCTCAACTCGTGCATGATACTTACGTCCACATGGACGCCTACCTCGACGGGTTGGGCTGGGGCGACGGCGTGGACGGCATCTTATTAGATGTCGGCGCGTCGTCGATGCATTTCGACACGCCGGAGCGCGGGTTTTCGTTTTTGCGCGAGGGGCCGCTGGATATGCGATTTGACCCGACCAGCGGACGCCCACCCGCCTCGGACATCGTGAACCACTGGAGTCACCCAGAACTGGCCGACCTGCTGCGCGAGTACGGCGAGGAGCCGGAGGCCGGGCGCTACGCCCGCGTCATCATCGACTCGCGCCCGTTAGAGACTACCACTCAGCTTGCCGAGGTCATCAAGGCCGCCAGCCGTCCACCGCGTGGTCGCCCCATCCTAATCCATCCGGCCACGCGCACTTTTCAGGCGCTGCGGATTGCGGTCAACGACGAGCTTGGCACGATTGAGCGCGCCCTGCCGATTGCGCTGGACTGTCTGCGCCCCGGTGGACGTTTGGCGGTCATCAGCTTTCACAGCCTCGAAGACCGCATCGTCAAGCACACCTTTAAGGACTGGGCGGAGGACATCAAGTCGCCGCCGGGGATGCGTCTGCCAGAAAAAGACGCCCGCGTCCGCCTGATTACCAAGAAGCCGGTCGAGGCCGACCCCGACGAGGTAGCGGCCAATCCCCGCGCCCGCAGCGCCAAGCTGCGCGTGGTCGAGAAGTTGTAGGGAGCTAAAGATAAGGTTATGGCACTCAACAGTTT
>JALONW010000341.1 GCA_025454725.1 Anaerolineae bacterium | reverse complement strand
ATCCAGACTGACGTCCGGATAATGAATAGGAATGGTTTGCCAACATTGTGACGCAATATCTCCCGCGATAGTATGGGTCATCTGCTCTTTTTCAATGGTTCCAAAAAGATGTAATCGGCGGTGGGTACAGATGGTAACAAAATATGCCCCAGAGTGGCTGTAATCATAATCCTTAAGGCGGGGAGATTTGCGCTGTCTGTAGGCGGTCACGAACGGGAATCTCCAAGAAAATTTGGTGGATTATATGGCCCTTTGGTCGCATTGGCGGGTATGTGGTCGGCGGACGCCCCGTTGGGCGTCCCTACAGCCCGACCCGATTTGTAGGGATACGCCATTGCGCGTCCGCGATGAAACACGGTTAAACATCCTTTGAACCCACAAATATATAACAGCGCTTCCGTGACGGTCACGGCATTCACCGCCGCCCGACCCGCACGCGCACCGGCGCGCCGAAGGCCAGCGTCAACGTGCCGACCGCGTGGCGCGGTGTATCCACCAGCGACAGCCGCCAGCGCTGCGCGAGAGTCGCCAGCGTGAGCTGGGATTCCATCAGCGCAAAGCCGTTGCCAATACAGGTGCGCGGCCCCAGCCCAAATGGGAGGTATGCCCCCTTCGGCAGTGATTTTTCGAGGTCGCCCAGCCAGCGTTCGGGTCGGAAGGCCAGCGGATCTGGGTAATGGGTGGGGTCGCGGTGTGTGCCGTAGCTGACGCCCAAGACCAGCGCCCCCTTCGGCAGCACATCCCCGCCGTCCAACATGACATCTGCCACCGGCTCACGGGCGATGAACCATGCGGGCGGATAGAGGCGCAGCACCTCCTTGATGACCGCCTGCGTATACGGGAGCTGTGCCAGTGACTCGGCGGTCGGCAATGCGCCGCCCAACACCGAGTCCAGTTCGGCGTGCAGCGCGGCCTCGGCGTGGGGTTGCTGCGCCAGCGCGACGAACGCCCAGCCCAGCGTCAGCGCTGTCGTCTCATGCCCGGCGATATACAGCGTGACCAGTTCATCATGGATGGCGCGGTCATCCAGCAGCGCGCCGGTTTCTTCGTCACGCGAGAATACCAACAGTGACAGCACATCATGCGGCGCGGAATCCTCGCCCATGGCGCGGCGCTGGCTGATGGCCTCCCCGACTAAGCGGGTTAGCGCCTGCTCACCCCGGCGGCGGCGGCGCAGGGCGGGCAGCGGGAACCAAGTCGGCAGCGCGGCGTACAGGGGGTTGCGGGTGGCGGCGGTCAGCCCTGCGCCGAGGTCGTGCATGGCGTCGGCGATGTGGTCGGTCTGGTGGGCGTCGGCGTCTGACGAAAACAGCGTGTCAAGCAGGATGCGGAAGGTCAGAGCGTGCATATCAGCGTCCAGCGGACGAGTCTCGCCGTTGTGCCACGAATCGGACATTTTTGCGGCGTGTGCGACCATCCGGTCGGCGTAGCGGCGGATGTGGACATGGTGGAAATGCGGCTGCATCAGCTTGCGGCGCTTGCGCCACGCCTCCCCATCGCTGGTGAACAAACCCTGCCCGAACGAGGCAGTGGTCAAGCGATTGAGCAGGCGCGGCTTGATGAACTGGTCGTGCCGCCGCACCAGCATATCGTGGAGGTCGTCGGGCGCGAACAGATAGACGGCCCTGCCCAACAGCGGCACATTGACCTGTGTGCGCGAACCGTACTGGTCACGCAGCCACAGCGCAATATCGGGGCCTAAGCGGCTGAAATGGCGTTGCAGCGCCAGAAATGGGACGGTCTGCATGATATTTCCCCCCTTTTTGGGTGGCGATACCCCTTTTATGACAGTGTAAGCCCGTCTGATGGTCAGGAATCGGGTGGTTTTGGCGCGCATGGGAGAATTGTCCTAAATTTTTTCATGCCCCGCCCAACCCGATTTGCTCAGAAACGGTTTATGACCTTCAATGGCGGTTGAACGGCTTATCCAAAAGGAGCTTCCTATGACAAAACGTTTAATGCTTTCCGTGGTCTTTGTCCTATTGGCGGCGCTGGCCGTCGCACCAGCGGGGGCTGCAGCACCCGGCGACCTTGACATAACCTTTGCGGGTGACGGCATTGTCGAAAACAACGTCGGCCCGCTGTCGCACGGGGGGACTGCGCTGGCAATCCAGCCCGACGGCAAAATCCTCATGGCCGGTGATAAACAGGATGCAGCGGTGGTCGCCCGTTATAACCCCAACGGGTCGCCCGACACCACCTTCGGCCTGAGCGCCAACGGCCTTATCACCGTCAAACGCAACCCCACCAGCGAGGACGAGGAAGCCACCGGTATGGCGCTGCTCGACACCGGGCGCATCATCATCGCCACGATGGACGAGAACAGCGAGAATTCGGCGCTGTTCGCCCTCGACCCGTTTGGGGCGCAAATCAACAGCTTTGGCGTGGATGGGTTCGTCGACACAGCTTACGGCGACCACTACCTGCGCTGGATGACGCTGGAAGCTATCCCCGCTGGCGGCGTCTATGCCCTTAGCACCTTCTTCGATGACGGCGGCGACAATGTATATAAGGCCGTCTTGCAGCAGTACCGCCCCAATGGGACGCTTAATCCCAACTTCGGTACGGCGGGGAGCGTAGTCATCAGCTTCACGGGCATCTGGACATTCGGTAATGACATCACCATCATGCCAGACGGGGATGTGATGGTGGTCGGACGGTTGGGCAACAGCAACGGCTGGCTGGCGCGCTATAACGCCGACGGCACGCCAGAAACCACCTTTGGCGGCGGTGATGGCATCCAAGAGAACACCTTCATGGTTTACGGGATTGATGCCCAAGCCGATGGCCGCTTCGTGGTTGGCGGCCTCGCCAGCAACAGTGATGCGGTCATGGCGCGCTACACCGCGACCGGCGCATTCGACACAACCTTCGGCGGCGGCGACGGTATCATTTTGATTGATTTCGTCAACAGCAACATCATCACCCGCGTGGCTGTCCACCCCGACGGCTCGGCTTATGGGGTTGGCTCTACAGGCGGCGCGATGGGCGAATCGGGCTTCATCGTCAGCCTAACCCCGACAGGCATCTTTAACCTCGATTTTGCGCCGCTGGGCGTGAAGTTCTACAGCCAAGGGACATACAGCGCCCTGAGCGATGTCGTCATCGACCCACAGGGACGGGTGGTGGCCTCCGGTCACGGTGAGACCGGCGACGACGACCACTACACCCTAATCCGCTATTTGCACGCGCTGGTCATCAACCCGTCGATGGAGGTTAACGACGACGCAGTAAACCGTGTCCCCGATTTCTGGGCAATCGCCAACGGCACATCCAACGACCGCATACGCTGCGGCGCGGCCAATTTCCCCGCCAACACCGGGAACTGCACGGTCGCGCTGGTGGCAGATGCTGGTGTGACGACCATCCTATCGCACCGCAGCCGGGCGGCGGGCACCGCGGGTGACGACTACAGTTTCTCGGCGGCGCTGGCAACCCGGAACTTCAGCGCCGAAAGCCAAGTGCGCGTCATCGTGTCGTTCCACAACGGTGCGACCGTGGTAGGAAAAGAAACCATTGAGATCCCGAACTTGAACTCGCTCACCTACCAGACCGTCAGCGCCAGCGTAACCGCGCCGGGCGACTACACCAGCATCCGCATCCGCGTCCGCGTGCGTGGGGCGGCTGGCCGCGTGCTGGTCGATGATGTGGTGCTGGAAGAGACCCCCTCCCGCGCCGCCGACGGCTTGGTGCCAATGCCGCCTGCGCCGTAGCCAACCTCACCCTTGCCCCTTTCTGACGTGGAAAGGGGTAGGTTTATATTCCAAAAGGCCGCGCCGGTTAAACCCCAACCGGCGCGGCCTTCATCCCTTGCGCGACGTGGTGCGCCAGCCCCATGATGGTCACCATCGGGTTGACACCGGAAGCGGTCGGGAACAGGCTGCCGTCCGCGACGTATAGGCCACGCACCTCCCACGTCTCGCCGCTGGGCTTGACCGCACCCAGCGCAGGCGTCCCGCCAATGCGCGCCGTCCCCATCTGGTGGGCGCTGAAGACCCCATAGCCGCCGTTGGGCAGTTTCGCCGCTTCGACCCGGCGCAAGAACGCCTCGAAATCATCGCCGCTGTGCCATTGGAGATAAGCGCTGTGCGGCGCGGTGATTTCGGTCGCGCCGCCCGCGTGCTGCACGCGCATGGCCGCCAAAATCCCCTGCATGACGTGGCGCTGGTCGTAGGCCGAGACGCGGTAATCGACCAGAGGCTCACCGCGCTTGTTCAAGCGCACCCGCCCGCTGCCCGTGTCGCGGGTCAGGATAATCAAATTCCCCTGATAGGCCATATCGGCCATGATGCGCTTGTGTTCCGCGCCATCCTTCCACACGAATGCCAGCGCGAACAGGCCGGGGTGCGCCGGGGCGGTCTCCAGCCAAAAACCGTAACCCTTGCCGTCAAGGTTGGCGAATTGGAACGAGGCACGGGTCTGCGGCGCACCCGCCCACGGCCTGATTTCCTCGGCGTAGTGCGCAAATTCCCGCCGACGTGGGGGTTGGTCAGGCCGGAGCGCAGCAGCAGCGCGGGCGTCTGAATCGAACCACCTGCGGCTACCACCCGCTTGGCCTTAACCGTGACGCGGTGCGTCTGACCGTTCGCGCCCTGCACGGTCAGTTCTGCGCCGGTGACCTGTCCCGCCGCGTGTGTGATGCGGTCGGCCTGTGCCCGCACCACGATGCGCGCGCCGTGGTCATGCGCGTCTTGCAGATAGGTCTTGAGCGTGCTTTGTTTCGCCCCAAAGTAGCAGCCGAAGTTGCACGTATCGCACACCTCGCAACCCTTGGCGTTGCGCGGG
>JALONW010000033.1 GCA_025454725.1 Anaerolineae bacterium | reverse complement strand
ATAGGCAGCCGGATTAGCAAAAATAAGGTGCATCCGCCGGTCAACCGCAATGACTGGGCTTTCTGTACTGGTTAGAACGGTCTCAAGCTGCTGACGACTATCTTCGATAGTCTCTGCAAGCGCAGTTTTAAGGTCGAGAAGGCCGGTATAGCCAATGACTATGGCAGCTTGTGGAGCGAGCAGTTCAAGGCGGTATACATCGTCGTCACGCAGTAACTTGCCATGGTGGCCGGTAATGGCAATCAATACACCCGATACCTGCTCACGCGATAGGATTGGAGTAGCGATCATCGACCCAAAGGCCAACGGTGCATGAGGAAAGTCGGGTTCTGCCTTCCAATCCGATTCGTAACGCTCCACACGCTGCGAACGCCCGGTTTGAGCCGCAAGCCCTGCTAACCCATTATTCGCACTGAGTATGTAGTTGGCGTAGCTAGAGGGCATGTTATAACCGGCCACAAAGCGCAAATGATCACCATCGCGCAAAAACACGCCGCCAGCGTCACCACCGACCCAACTGGCTGCCTGCTTTGAGATCTCCTCCAAGACCGGGATTAGACGAGCGTTTCCTACAATCTCTTTGCCTACATGGTAGAGTGTAGCCACTTGCCTCCCGCGCTCAGCCAAGGGTTGGATCATCTCGGCCTCAACGACACTGAGGACAATGAGCAGCCCTCCCAACGATATGGTATTGGTGGCAAAAGCCGCTATCCCAATATCGGCGTTGATTAGGGTAAGGAATTGCCCTACCGCAAAAAGTATGCTGCCAGATCGAAGAAAACCATTGGTGATCTTACGCCGTTGGGTATAAAGCGTATAGAGCGCTAACCCAGCGTAGAAGACAAAAAACAGTACGGGGAGATTGTTGATACGAGGTTGTTCAATGACGTTGAGGCTGTCAGCAGCCCATGCCCATGCCGTAAAGACCACCCGCATCGAAATTACCGCGATGATGGACATGACTGCTATACGCACCAATTGCGGTGAACGTGTTCCAGCAAGCGTTGAGATAAAGGCGTAGAAGGCAACACTCGAAGCGGCTATCCCGCCCTCAATAAGGGCCACACCCAGCAGAAGCGAGTCCGGGTTGTAACTGTCAGTTAGAGTTGCGGCCCTAACCAACATCAACCCAGCGTTCCAGCCTGTCAGAACAACCAAGAAGATAGCTAGAATCTGTATTTGGCGTTTTTGTCGGTCATGCCAGAGCAAGAGCAGGACGAATACAAACGCCAGCGATAGTAAGAAGCCGTCGAAAAGTAGACTGATAAGGTTCGGCATAAACCGTCCTTATCCACCCGATGCGTTTTTCTGTGGTTGCTTCTCAAAGCGGTAGCCGACACGGTGTTCAGTCAGAATATAAACCGGACGGGCGGCGTCGGGTTCAACCTTGCGACGGAGTTGGCTGATATAAACACGTGGATAATACTTGTCATCCACATATTCATGGCCCCAAACCTGCTCAAGTAGGTCGCGCTGGGTAACAACACGGCCTGCATTCTCCAGCAGTACAATCAAGAGCTTAAATTCGGTCGGCGTTAGATGGACTCGCTTGCCCTGTACACGGACATGTCGCCGTTGCGGGTCGATGCTGAGGTAACCATCATCATATTCAACCGAAGCGGGGGCATTACGCCTCAAAATAGCATGGACGCGCGCGGCAAATTCGTTCAATCGTACAGGCTTTACGAGGTATTCGTCTGCCCCGGCTTCTAAGCCCTCGACAATATCCTCCTCTGTGATGGCCTGTGCAGACATCATCATAATCGGCACATCCGACATCTCACGGATCTCTCGACAAACTTCAAGGCCATTGAGCTGACCAGGCATGATGATGTCCAAAACAATCAGGTCAGGAGACCACACCTCAAAGGCTTTGAGGGCATCTAGGCCGTTGCTGCGTGTCATAACTTCTATCTTGTCACCCATCAAGCGCGCTGCGAGGGTGTCCCCGATGCTCTGTTCATCATCCACAATCAAAACACGCATTTCCCTCATCCTTGTTGATTCATGAAGCACAATGGTTAGGCCATACCGACATGTGTGGGGAGTGTAAGAGAAAAGATGCTTCCACCCCCGGGGTTATCCTCTATCCAGAGCTGCCCCCGATGGGCATCCACCACCAATTTGCAGAATGTCAGCCCTAGACCTACCCCCCCCCGACGAGGTTTACTGCCCTCAATCTGCATGAAACTCTCGAACAACTTGGTTTTATATTCTGCGGGAATCCCCGGCCCTTCGTCAACCACATCCACCTTAATTCTGTCCGGGGCAGCACTGCGGTCGATTCGAACGGTGATGATTCCATCGCTGGGACTGTATTTCAACGCATTATCGACCAAATTCATCACCACTCGCTCTATTTTGTCAGCGTCGGCAGTGAGCATTATACTGTTTTGCGGAGCTTGCAGTTCAATCCGCACCTGCATATCCACCGCAATGGGTAACATATCGCTTAGCACTCCCTGTACCAGTGGAATCAGATCAATCTGCTCATAGTTCAGCGCCAATTTGCCACTCTGCATCTTGGCGATATCCAACATTGAATTCACCCGATTGAGAATTTTTCGGATGGCACGGTGGCTTACCTCGGTAGTCGATTCAACAACTGACCAGTAGGGACTATCCTTGGGAATGGTAGTGTTAATTAGGCGCAGTGAGGTCGTCACGGTGGTTAAAGGACTGCGCAGATCATGGATGATCATATGTGTCAGTTCTTCACGCGAACGCTCAAGCTCATATTGGACAGTTCGGTCATAGAAGACCAAAATGACGCCCAACCATTCACCATTATCGCTGTAGATGGGAACCCGCCGACGTTCGATATGTTTTACACCCGAATCAGACTGAAGATTATATTCGACAGCGGCATTCTCTCCACCGTCTTCGTGGAGCTTACGGATCGCACGTTCAGCATCTTGGATGGAGTTAAAACCCAATTGGGTATGCAGGTCTACACCCGGCGCAGCTACACATTCAAAGTAACTGCGTGACGTGAGTAAATCCGGATCAACCCCAATCAGACTCATCTGCGGATTAGCGATGACGATACGTCCCTGACGGTTAATCATCATCAAGCCCTCTTCCATCGTATCCAGCAACGTGGCGAGCTGGTCACGGTCGCTTTCGATGCGCTGGAACAGTCGTGCGTTTTCCAGCACAATGAGGGATTGATGACTGATCTGTTCGACGAACTGCACTTCTTCTGCGTTAAAGGCAGTCGCAGATGAAGTCTCTAACCAGATCGCGCCAAGCAGAAGTCCACCTTGAACCATCGGACAGATTAAAATGGTCTGGCTGTGGCTGCTCAAGAATGGCAAGTCCCCGTATACCTCGTCCTCACGGTACGCAATGATTGTCCCTTGGGTGGGGTCAATCATGGGGGCGATGCTGTTGAGTGCCTTAGCCATGTCGATAAAAGGGTTCTTCAAGCCACGCTGTGCGCCGACCCGCAGCCGTGCCGAACCTGAAAAATCTTCCACCAGCAGCACCACCCCAATCTCTGCACCTGTCGCCAGTAGTACCACATCGACGATATGTTCACACATTGATTGGATGTCTACGGAGCTTGAAAGCGTCCTGCTTAACCATGTCAACGTGAGTAGACGTTCGCCTCGCTGTTGGTAAGCCTCGATGGCATCAAGGTACTGACGTGCATTAGCAAGCGCCTGCGCTGCTTGTGTTGCAAAAATCCTCAACAGGTCAATTTGTGTATTATTGGGGACAGCTTCTTGAGTGTAATAAAGGCAGAGAATCCCGATGAGTTCTCCGCCCGCAATCATTGGAACTTCTACCAATGTCCTAAACATCTCGTCAAGTTTAGCTGCACGCAGGGCTGCCGCTCGGTCATCTAACGAAAGATTTTCAATCACCAAGGGCTGACCAGCATTGAAGGATTGGGTGTTAGGGATGTGGATGGGCGGCGGTGCTTTGAAGGTAAAGTCAGGGCCAAGTCCAACGGAGCGGTTAAGTTCCATACGTTCAGAAGCGTGGACGTAGATAGCAAAACCGCTGGCTTTGCTCAGGATCGACGCCGAAGAGATAAGGTGTTCCACCAGCGTATCGGTAACGAGTGTACCACCCAATGACCCGACCACTCTGTTAAGGAGCGCAAGCTGCTCAACCTGTTCGGTCTGGAGGCGGTACAAGCGTTCATTTTCACTGCTCATCGCCTGTTCACGGATCAGATCACGCCGGAGCTTGGCCTCTGCATTGCTGAGGTCAGACAGGAGAAAGAGGATGAACATGGTGCAGATATACAACAAGGTCTGGCTAAAAATACCGGTCGAGCGCGCTGCGTCACCGCCAAATACTGACAACAGCGCAGGAAGCACGATCATAGAAAGCATCCGCAGCCGGTCGGATCGGTCTATCGCCCGGCCTGCTTCCATCTGTCGGAGGGAAAAGATAACCCCTACGATGCCGCTATACAGCATGGAATATGCAATGACCAATGTTCCGCCACTTACGTCCTGTGGTTGTACTGTACCGCTGGGGATCTGACCGCCAATCATGAGGAAAATCACGCTGGATAGGACAAAGCTAGTGCAAACAGAGGCTGTTTCTGCTGCCACCCGGCTTAGTAAGTGCTTAATAGAGGGTGGAGACGGACGGAGGGCTTCGCGGATCAAGCTTCCACTACTAAAGCCGACAGCTAGGAGCAAGATTAGTGGGACAAACGCCCCTTCACCCTGTGAGGTGAAGGTAAGGATACCAATCGCATGGGTTAGCGCGATACTGCGGCCACTGATCATCCGTGCTGGTCTCAGCTCGGCCATAATACTCAGGATGATGTAGGCGAAGATAACCGGTAAGCTCAACGTCTTCACAGCCCATTGAGGCTGTGTCAGAGCGTAGATAAGCCCAACAAGCCCCATCGACCATAGCACATACAGCGCAAAACGGGCGGTTTTTGAGGAAATTAAATTTGGTGGGTTATAGGGCTGGGATGGGGTCTTTTCCACTGGGGGACTAGTCCTAATGCGTTAGGGTCTCAACCATGATACCTGTTCTCGTGGCGTTATGCCGTAAGTTCGCGCCGGTAAAAGGTAGGCAAAACGTCATCTCTGCGGGGTGAGCCGAATGGCAAGGATACGGTATCATTAAAGGTGTGATCGGTCTCGCTGTTCACACAGACAGGAGCGCACGTTATGAGAATACGTCCATTTTTGTTCGGGATGATGGTACTGGCTTTGACATTCGTCTTGGCCGCCTGTAACCTAACTTCTGAGCCAGAGCAACCCATTGAGCTGACGGCTTTGCCAACCATTACCACCACCCCTCAACAACAAGCCACACTTAGTGGTGTGCCAACCGGGGTATCGGTGACGGCACTGCCGTTCTTTACACAAGTGGCACCGCCGACCTCGATTGGTTTTGTCCCGCCGCAGCCGGTGGTCATCCCGGCAACAGCCACCCCATCCACCATCAGCATTGTGATTTTGTCTCCCATTTACGGTAACGTCATCGCCCAGAACGTCCAGATTCTCGGCGCTGCCACCCATCCCAACTTCCTCCAATATGTGGTGGAGTATGGACCAGATCCTAACCCCAATAACCTGTGGTATCCCATCGGTGGCGCACGCCAGACACCGGTCCTCAACGGTGTCTTGGGTATATGGACGACCACCAATATCCCCGATGGTCAGTACCAGCTCCGGTTGCGTGTTTACCTGCGCGATGGAAGCACCCCCCAGACGGTGGTGAACAACCTGCGCGTGCAGAACAGCGCCCCCACCGTTGCTCCAACCAGCACCTCAACCACCCCCCGCCCAATTGCAGCGTTCACGGCGGACCGCACCAGCGGCGAAGCGCCGTTGGTTGTGCGTTTCAACAACCAGTCCAGCGGCCAAATCAACAGCTATAATTGGAATTTTGGCGACGGCAGCAGCAGCGCCGAACGCAACCCGACGCATGTCTTCCGTACCCCCGGTGAGTATGAAGTTCGCCTCACGGTCGTTGGCCCCGGCGGACGTTCCAACGTTTCGCAGGTGATTGATGTGTTCGTCGATCCACCCACTGCTTCGTTCGAGATTGCGCCGGGGACGAACGGCACAGCGCCGTTCACCGTCCAGTTCACCGACCGTTCTAGTGGGCAAATCAACGACTACCTGTGGGACTTTGGTGATGGCACACGCTCAAATGAGCGCAATCCATCCCACACCTACACGGCGCAGGGCAATTACAACGTCTTCCTGCGCGTTCGCGGCCCCGGCGGCGCAAACCGGGCATATGCGCTGATTGCTGTGGTTAACCCACAGATTCCGCCGCCTGTCGCCAACTTCTCGCCGGATAATACCGGCGGTGATGCGCCGCTGACCCTCCAGTTCACTGACTTATCGACCGGTCAGGTCACGGCTTACCGCTGGGAATTCGGCGATGGTGTCACCAGCAGCGATGCCAACCCTATCCACCGCTACGAGCAACCGGGTGATTACACGGTCCGCTTGACGGTTAGCGGCCCCGGTGGCTCCAGCACTAAGCAGGGCGTGGTCAACGTCACCCGTGCGCCACAAGCGCCAGAGGCCGCATTCGTCCCGAATGTCACCAGTGGTAATGCCCCGCTCACCGTCACTTTTGACAACCAGACCACCGGTGATGTCACCGGATATCTGTGGGAGTTTGCCGACGGCACAACCAGCACCGACGCCGAGCCAACCCACACCTTCACCGAGCCGGGGACCTATATCGTCCGTTTAACGGCACGTGGTCAGAACAACCTGAGTGATTTCACTGAGGTCGAAATCAGCGCTATCAGACCACAGACTCCGCCCAGTGCCGTCTTCAGTGTGAACCCAACCGCCGGTTCAGCCCCACTGACCGTGCAAATTACCAACCAGTCAGCAGGCGATGATGTCACCTATAGCTGGGACTTAGGCGATGGAACGACCACCCAGACTACCGAGCCGGTTTTCAGCCATACGTATGCTATCAACGGCAGCTTCACCATCCGCCTGACGGTCAGCGGCCCCGGTGGTTCCGACAGCACCGCCACCCAAACGGTCAGCGTGTCCGATACACTGGCGGCTAACTTCAATGTCCAACCGCTAAACCAGCCAGAAGGCTTGAGCTTCCAGTTCAACGACGCATCCAGCGGTCAAATCACGGGCTGGGCGTGGGACTTCGGCGATGGAACCAACAGCGTTGAACAGAACCCGGTCAAGGTCTACAACGCCAATGGGGCCTACAGCGTCACGCTGACTGTCACTGATACCTTTGGCGGCAGTGCATCGTTCAGCCAAAATGTCAATGCGACGCAGCCGCCGACGCAGACACCGGAACCCTCGGCAACATTGACTGCCACCCTTGAACCGACCCAAACCTTTACCGCCACGTTAGAGGCAACCGCTACGGCTACAGAAGCCGCCAGCGCGACACTCGAACCGAGCGCTACGGTTGAGCCTTCAGCGACTGCCACGGCTGAACCTTCGGCTACCGCCATACCTGAACCGACCGCCACAGATACCACCCCTGCCCCGACCGCTGGATTTACGTTCACAGCCAGTGAATTGGCTGTCGCGTTCCAAGACCTTTCGGTCGGCGCGACGGAGTGGGTATGGGACTTCGGCGACGGTAATGGCAGCACCGAGCAGAACCCGCGTCATGCCTACGGCGCAGCGGGCGACTACAACGTTACCTTGACTGTCCGCAACGCAGGCGGCGAGAACACCGCCAACCAGAACGTCAGCGTGCGCGAGGCGCTCCCGCCTGCCCCCACAGCAGGTTTCACGTTCACAGTAACTGACCTATCGGTGGCATTCCAAGACCTCTCGACCGGCGCAACCGAATGGCTGTGGGACTTTGGAGATGGCAATACCAGTGCTGACCAAAACCCGACCCATGTCTACGCGGCAGCCAATGAATACAACGTCACTCTGACCGTCCGTAACGCGGGCGGCGAGAACACCACCAATCAAACCGTCAGCGTGCGGGAAGCTCTCCCGCCTGCGCCAACCGCTGGGTTCACCTTCACGGTAACTGACCTGTCGGTGGCCTTCCAAGACCTCTCGACCGGTGCGACCGAATGGGCGTGGGACTTCGGCGACGGCAGCACCAGCGCTGACCAAAACCCAACCCATGTCTACGCGGCGGCTAATAATTACAACGTCACGTTGACCGTTCGCAATGCGGGCGGCGAGAGCACCACCAATCAAACCGTCAGCGTGAGCGAAGCAGCTGTTGCTCCGACGGCAGACTTCACATTCGAGGCGACAGAACTGTCAGTGGCCTTTACCGACACCTCCAGCGAAGGTATCGAAAGCTGGGCATGGGACTTCGGTGACGGCAACACCAGCGCTGACCAAAACCCGACCCATGTCTACGCTGAGGCAAACACTTACCGCGTCACTTTGACAGTTACGCAGGGTGGGCTGACGGGTTCCGTCACTTACGATGTAACGGTCGAAGCCACACCCGAAGAACCGTCCGAGGCCGATGAAGCGCCCGTCCTGCCAGACCTTGGGGCGCTGCGTGGCAATCTCAATGCCATCGTTGTCAACAGCGACGGCTCGCTCAAACCTGATGTGTTTGCAGTGGTTGGCGACCGCACCGCGCAAGCACCGAACTTCCTACGTGCCTTTGCCGATAGCTATGAGTTGGGTGAAGTCGCCACAGACCTCGAAGCGACTATCCAAGCCTATCTAGCAGGGGATGCAGGCGGTTCCAACTCGTTTGCACGGGCAGGTTCAGCGGTACAGAACAGCTTCAACGCCGACACCATCCTCAATGGCGACGGCGGCTGTGGCAGCTCGCCGCTGGTCTGCGAGTTGGATGCAACCGCCGCGTCAGTGGTCATCATCAGCCTCGGCTACCGCGATGCGGTAGAAGGGACGGATATGGCACAGTTCGAGGAGCGCCTACGCGCCATCGTTGATACAACGACAGCGCGGGGTGTCATTCCTGTCCTGCTCACGCCGTTCCCGCGCCCAGAGTTGGGCAACACTGTCCGCGACTATGCCGATGCCATAGTGCGTATCGCGGACGAGAAGCAAGTACCGCTGGTCAATGTCTGGGGCTTGTTTGCAACGCTGCCCGACGGCGGTATGGCTGGGGATGACCCAACAGTCGCTGGGGCTGGTGCTGCGCGCCTAAACAACAACACAGTCAGCAACTTCGGCGAAAATGCCCGTAACTTCAACGTTCTGAGCCTGCTGCGCGACATCCGCGCTGGTATCTTCGGACAGTAACGGTAAGATTGGGGGCGCTGGGCATCTTGTTCCAGCGCCCCCAATGCAGGCAAGCCCTTTGATGACCACTCAATCCGTTTTCACCCTGTTCGAGGCTGAGGTTCTGCCCGGCCTCGAACGGTTGGCCGCCGCAGACCTTAAAGCGCGGGTCGGCCATGCCAACCAGAAGCTCTCCATCAATCGGGGGGCTGTAACATTTACCTATACGGGCGCGCTGGCACGCCTTTCCACCCTCAAAATCGCCACAGCCGTCTATGGTTCTCTGGTGGTGCCGGTTCCCCGTCCCAAAGCACTGCTCGGCCATCAATACTTCAAGCAGATGGTGGCCGCCTGTCGCTTGGCGATGGACGATAAAGCTGCCAGTTTCGCTACCATCGGCCTAGACGCCGCGGGGGATGATTCTAATGTGATGCAGCGTCTTTTACAGGAATTGGGCGATGCGCTTGGTTTAGAGGCTACCGATGACCGTGGCGACTTGAACCTCCGCATCCGTCGCCCCCGCAGTGGCATCGGCTGGGAGGTGCTGGTACGGCTGAATCCGCGCCCACTGGCAACCCGTGACTGGCGCGTCGTTAACTATCGCGGCGCGCTGTTTGCGCCGATTGCTTATGCGATGGCCGCCCTCAGCCAACCCCAACCCACCGACCAGATTTTAAACTTGTGCTGTGGCTCTGCCTCGCTAATGATTGAGCGCGCAGCGGTTGGCCCATATTCTGCGATGTTCGGCTGTGACCTCTCAACCGAAGCGTTGGATGCAGCCCGTGCCAATTTGTCTGCTGCTGGCACAACCACTTCACTGGTGTGTACCGATGTACGTACCCTGCCATACTCGGGAGATTCGTTTGATGTCTTGTTGGCCGACCTGCCGTTTGGTCAGTTGGTCGGCAGCCATGAGGATAACTTGACATTGTACCCAAGGGTCTTGTCCGAGGCGGCGCGGGTCAGCCGTGCGGGGGCGCGCTTTGTTGTCATCACACACGAAAAACGTCTGATGGCGCGGTTACTGTCTGAGCAGAGTGCTTGGCAGGTTGAACAGACCCTTAGCATTAACCAGAATGGCCTCCACCCGGAAATTTCCGTCCTCCGCCGCGCCGATTGAACGGTCTAGCCGTCGTATGGTAGCATTTACGCTTATGATTAAACTTCTGCACCCCCTCCTATTGTGCTTGACGCTATTGGTAGCCTGTACGCCAGTGGCGGAAGACCCCGTGATGGTGGTCTATGTCGTCGTCGATGGCCGCAACCTGACCTATGATGTCAGCGAGCCAATCACGGTCGGTGAATTTCTCGACCAGATTGAGGTCTCTTTGGGCGAATTAGACGCGGTTAGCCCGCAGTTGTTCACACAGGTCTCAGACGGTATTCAAATCACGGTCCGACGCATCAGTGAAGAGACCTACTGCGAGGACAACGAAATCCCCTACGAACGTCGGACGCTAATTGATGAGCGTTTAGAAGCGGGTGCTGAGGTACTGTTCGAGCCGGGGCAGAACGGTCTAGAGCGCCAGTGTTTCCGCGTTCAAGTGGTAGATGGTATCCGCGCCGCGCCAGTAGCGGTTGGGGCTGCGACCATCATCACATCGCCCCGGCCAGAGGTGGTTTATGTCGGCCCGACCACCACCCTCGACCCAGTAGAAGTACGCGGCACACTGGCCTACATCAGCGGTGGCAACGCATGGGTCATGCGCGGGAGCAGCGACACGCGCCATCCCGTCACCAACACCAGCGACCTCGACCCGCTGCGGGCGTTCTCGCTGTCTCCCGATGGCCGCCAGCTCCTGATTACACGCATTACGACTGAGGATAGCACGTTCGGCAACCAACTCCATCTCATCCCTGATGTCAACGCCGCCCAGCCAGAGGTTTTGCCTCTGCTCCCCACCAATATTCTGTGGGCAGATTGGGTTCCGGGCCGCACCAATACCCTGAGCTACACCCGCGCCGAACCCCGCCCCACTAGTCCCGGCTGGGGCGCATTTAATGACCTATGGCTGATGACCATCGACCCATCGACTGGCGAGGAAGTCGTGATTACGCCCTTGATTGAAGAATCCCCGGGGCGCGGCGGCCCCTTTAGCTGGTGGGGGCGCAGCTATGCATGGTCTCCCGACGGAAGCCAGCTGGCATGGGTACACGCTGACGGGGTTGGCACAGTGAACCTTGACTCTGGGGAACTCAACCCGCCGTTGGCACAATATGAGGTTTTCTCCCCGCGCAGTGATTGGTCTTGGCGGACGACAGTCTCTTGGTCGCCTGATAACAGTCTCATGACGGCAGTTATTCACGGTCCACCCGTCGGCAGCGAGTCGCCGGAGCGCAGTCCGGTTTTCGATGTTGCGCTGATGGACACCACCGGCGCATTTAGCGCAACCGTGGTTGACCAAGCCGGTATCTGGGCGCTGCCCAAGTTTTCTCCTACCCTCAACAGCCCCGATGGGTTGGCGACCGGCTACCTTGCCTACCTCAAGGCGCGCCAACCGCTGGTCAGTGTCGGTGACTCCGCGGAGTATGACCTCGTGATTGCCGACTTCGACGGCAGCAACGCCCGTATTTTGTTCCCCGCTGAGGGGCAGCGTGGTATCACCCAGCGTGACTATGCTTGGAGTCCCGACGGGACACAGATTGCAGCGGTCTATCAAGGCAATATCTGGGTGATTGATGTCATCTCAGGGGTTGCCAGCCAAGTGACCTTAGATGGTGGGGCGCAGAGCCCAGTTTGGATGCCGTAACTGTATGATTCGACGCCTGTTCGTCCTAGCTCTGACCGTCACGGTCTGGGGTGGTTCACTTGCGCTTCTTGGGTTGTCGTTTCAAACCCGCGCCGAGGCGCTGCGAGGCGTCGAAGACCCGCTGACGGCAGAAGCTTTGCCTTACCGCTTGCCGCGTTTTGGCGTCAATGTAGAACTAAACGCCTATGACGACAGAGAATTAGCCCAGCAGCTTGAGCGGATAGAGCAGGCTGGTATCACATGGGTGCGTCAATATGTCTACTGGAATCAAGTCGAGCCAGTGTCCGGAGAATTTACGTGGGATGCGTTAGACCGGCTGATGGCCGCCGTCGCTGAACGACCTGAGCTTCGCCTGATTCTCGTCATCCAAAACAGCCCGGCGTGGGCGATTGACCCAGAGGCCACCGACCCGACCGGCCCGCCGCGAGACCCGGCTGACCTCGCCCGATTTGCAGCAGCCCTTGCCGAACGCTACGGCGCGCAGGTCGATTACTACCAGATATGGGATGAACCGAACCTGTTCACCAATTGGGGCGGGATGCCCCCAAAAGCGGTGCGTTACGCAGCGATGCTGGAGGCCGCCCATACCGCTATCCATGCCGCTGACCCCAGCGCGACCGTCCTGTCGGCTGGGCTTGCCCCGACCATTGAATTAGGCCCCGATAACATCAGCGATTGGGTCTACCTGCGCGACCTGTACACCCTCGGCGCATCGGCTTATTTCGATGGGGTCGGCGCGAAACCATATGGCTTTAACAGCAGTCCAGACGACCGGCGCGTCGAACACGGTCTATTAAACTTTTCGCGGGTCATCGGCCTGCGTGAAATCATGGTCGAGTTTGGCGACTCTCATAAAGCGGTCTGGGCGAGCCATTGGGGTTGGAACAGCCTCCCGGCGGACTGGGCTGGCCGGCCATCCATCTGGGGCGCGGTAACAGCCGAACAGCAGGTGGATTACACGTTGCGAGCCTTAGAGCGCGCCGAACATGAATGGCCGTGGATGGCGGGCATGACTCTCCATCACTGGAACCCGCCCTACCCTGCCGACCACCCTCAACAGGGTTTTGCGCTTACCGAATCTATCAGCGGCGAACTTTCTGTCTTTGGCGTGCGGTTGAGCGCTGCGCTGCCAGATGAAAACATTGCGGCAGGCATCGGCTGGCACCCGGCCAAGACTCCCCACGCCCGCTACAGTGGCGTCTGGACGTTCACCGATTACGGCGCAGACATTGGCTGGCTCCGCGACAGCCGCCTATCCTTCGATTTTGATGGTCAATCGGTCGGCCTGATTCTCCGACAAGACAACTACGTCGCCAACCTGTATCCGTTGGTTGATGGACAGCCTGCCGAGGCTCTGCCACGAGATGCCGCAGATAATACCTACCTCACGCTAACCAGTGCCAGCCTGAAGCCGACAGTCGGCGCTGTGCCTGTGGCGACCCGTCTGACGTCCGGCGCGCACAAACTAGAAGTTGTAGCCGACCAAGGCTTCGACCGTTATGCGTTGGTCGGTTATGCGGTCGGCGCAGGCGATCTTGCTGCGCCACATAATGCGCAGACCGCAGTAGCGCTTGTCACGGTTATCGTTTCTTTCGCAGCGCTGGCGCTGGTGGTTTCTGGACTGCCGTGGGGGGTATGGAACCAGCGTTTTGGCCGTTGGTTAACGGGATTGTCGTGGACGGTTCAGCTTGCAATTGGTGGGATTACATCGCTGGCACTGCTGTTCGGCCTGTTGATGACATGGGGTCAAGAACTGCCGTCTGTGTTCCGCCGCGAGCCGGTCTTACCGGCCATCGCCCTCCTAAGCAGCGGCCTTGCTTATCTGAACATTGCCATGCCTGTGACCTTGGCAGCGCTGGCCATCCTATTTTGGTGCATCTACCACCGTATTCTGATTGGGCTTGCGCTGACGCTGTTGTTTGCGCCATTTTTCTTGTTCCCGGTCAAGCTGTACCTATTTGCTTTCCCGCTGGCCGAGATTGTACTGTTGCTAACAGCGGCGGCATGGGTAGCACGGGCCTTAGCCGACTGGGGACGGATGCGCCGTGTCGGTCAACCCCTCGGCTGGTCATGGAGTGCCTTCCACCCGGCGGACGGGCTTGTGTTGGCCTATGTCCTCTTGGGCGCTGCGGCGTGGTCATGGTCGGCGCTGCGCGGTGAAGCAGCCACCGAATACCGCACACTGTTCCTAGAACCAGCTCTCTTTTACCTCATCTTCCGCACGGCACGCCTTTCGCTGGGCGATTTGCGCCGCCTAATGGTGGTATTCATCATGTCCGGCGTATGCGTGGCCGGAATTAGCCTGCTCCAGTACGTGCGCGGTGAGGCCATCATCGTCGCTGAGGATGCTTCACGTCGGCTTGCCGGTGTGTATGGGTCGCCCAACAATCTTGCGTTGCTGCTGGGACGTATCATCCCATTTGTGTTCGCCGCGCTGGTGGTCTCATCGCAGAGACGGACGCGCTGGCTGTCGGCATTGGCATTAGGGGTGATGGGCGTGGCCGCGCTGCTCACCCAGAGTGTCGGCGGTGTATTTATCGGCATACCGGCGGCGCTTGCCGTGGTTTTGGTCGTAGCACAGGGGCGGCGCGGTGTCATTGGGCTGATGATTGTCGCTGTGTTGGTCGTAGTCGGTTTCTCGGTCGCCGCCAGCCAATCCGACCGCTTCGCCCGCGCTCTCGACTTTACACAAGGGACAAATTTCTACCGTGTACGGGTGATGCAAAGTGCGTGGCAGATGATTGAAGACCATCCGCTGACCGGCCTTGGCCTTGACCAGTTCTTGTACGCCTTTCGTGACCGTTATATCTACCCCGATGCGTGGCCGGAGCCGAACCTCTCGCACCCCCACAACATCCTGCTCGATTTCTGGGTACGGTTAGGTATCCTCGGCGTCCCGCTGCTGTTGAGTTTTATCGGTGTCCTCGTTTGGGGACTGAACGCAGCCTATCGACAGTGGCGGGCGCACCCGTTCTGGGGCTGGGTGGTGCTAGGCATCATCGGCGCGATGGTCGATACGCTCGTTCACGGCCTGCTGGATAACAGCATCTTCGTCATCGACCTTGCGTTGATTTTCTTCGCACTATTGGCGTTCACCGTCGCCCTCCAGCGTGGTAAACTTCCTGTAGATTCAACAACGGCATCATAGGGGGTTTGGTTGTGCGTATCCTGATAGCAGGCGGCGCGGGGTTTGTCGGTTCACATCTGTGTGAGCGCTACCTTGCAGACGGCCACACGGTCATCGCGGTCGATAACTTCATCACTGGCGCGGCCAAAAACATCGACCATCTCTACACGAACCCCAATTTCTCGTTTATCGAGCAGGACATCACTGTCCCGTTTGATGTTGAAGGCAGCATCGATGCCGTTCTCAACCTCGCTTCACCGGCCAGCCCCATCGATTACCTCGAACTGCCGCTAGAGACGCTCAAAGTTGGCTCGTACGGCACGCACAACACCCTCGACCTAGCCCGTGAGAAGGGTGCAGCCTACCTTTTAGCTTCAACTTCCGAGGTCTACGGCGACCCGTTGCAGCATCCGCAGCAGGAGAGTTACTTCGGCAATGTCAATCCCATCGGTGTCCGCAGCGTCTACGACGAAGCCAAGCGTTACGCTGAGGCCACTGTCATGGCCTATCACCGTGTGTATGGCCTCAACACCCATATCGTCCGTATTTTCAACACCTACGGCCCCCGGATGCGCCTTAACGATGGGCGCGTCGTCCCCAATTTCGTAGACCAAGCCCTGCGCGGCGAGCCGCTGACAGTCTACGGTGATGGTCAGCAGACCCGCAGCTTCCAGTACGTTTCGGACCTCGTGGATGGGTTAGTTCGGCTGGTTGCCTCGGATTATCACGAGCCGGTCAACATTGGTAACCCCGTTGAGCTGACCATCCTCCAATTTGCTGAGGTCGTCAACCAACTGACCGATAATCCCGCCGGAATCGTCTACAAGTCATCGCTCCGCATTTCGGACGACCCGCAGATTCGTAAACCCGATATCACCCGCGCCCGTGAGGTCTTGGGCTGGCAGCCCCGTGTTGACCTTGCCGAGGGCTTACAGCGCACCATCGACTACTTCCAGCGTGAGCAGACCCGTGGCCTTCAAGGTTAGGGCAGCACTCAATCCAACCAAACCGCCCAACGTTGGGTTATGGGGGGGCATCCTAGCCGGAGTTGGCTTAGGTCTGGTGGTTGTGCTTATCCCACTGCCCTTGATGTTGGCATCAGCCGCTGCCATGGTTCTAAGTCTTGGGTTGGTGTCGGGCATTCACGCAGCGCTCGTCTGGGGACTAACACTTGTTCCCCTGCGTGCGATGTTACAGGCGCGTGCGCCCGGCTTCATTCCGCTCGACTTGGTAGTCATCGTGTTTGCGCTGTGCATGGGCGCATGGCTCATCCAACGTATGGCACGTC
>JALONW010000340.1 GCA_025454725.1 Anaerolineae bacterium | reverse complement strand
CCCGCGATTGATGCCCACGGCATCCTCGGATTCATGCAGCGCGCCGACCGGGCGACCCCGCTGGGCTACATCATGCACTGGGTGTTGGGCGGGGCATTTGCCGTCGGTTACGCATGGATCTTCCAGATCGTGCCGGGTAACCCGCTGGTCTTGGGGAGCGTGCTGGGAATCGTCCATTGGCTGGCGGTGGGCTGGATGTTCGCGCTTGCGCCGCTGGCTCACGCCGGGATGAAGGCGGGCAGCGTGCCGATTACAGGCGCTTATATGCTCACATCGCTGGGCGGGGTCGGGTTTATCGCCGGGATGGTCGGCCACATCGTGTTTGGCCTCGCCGTCGCCCTAACCTATCTGCTGTTGGGGGGGACGTGGGCGGTGGGCGTGTAAGCCGTTAAAACGCCCCGTCGGCAGGCAACCCGACCAGCACGGCGCTGGCCTGCCAACCTGCCGCCGGGCGGTAGGATCACACGGCTGGGCAGGGATAGGCAGCGCCACCCGGTCGCCAAAGTAGCTGCCTGATACCCCTGCCATCATGGTGTCAGTTGCCAAATACAACACACGCTCCGCCGCTTTTTCGGGAGACATTAAAAAGCGTGAGCCTAACCGCGTGACCAGACCCATCCACCACGGCGCAGGACCACCACTGCTGCCGAGGTTAGAGCGGAACACGCCCGGATGCACGCAGTTGACGGTGACGCTTGTTCCCTTCAGACGTTCTGCGAGTTCCAGCGTGAAGTGAATGTTGCCCAGTTTGCTCTGCGCGTAGGCGCTCAGACCTCGGTATGGGCGGCGCTCATACTGGAGATCGTCGAGCTGCATTTGGGTGTCCAGCCGCGTCCCCACGTTGATGATGCGCGACGGCGCACCTACTGCCAACAAGTCCATCACGAGCTGAGTCAGAAGGAACGGTGCGAGGTGGTTGACCGCCAGTGACATCTCGATCCCATCTGGGCTAATCTGGCGGGTGGTGAATGCATTTCCGGCGTTGTTGACCAACACATGAAGCGCGCCGTAACGCCGATGCAGATCATCGGCAAGCTGACGAATGGCGCGCTGCGATGATAGGTCAACCACCGCGAGGTCGAGGTCTGCGCCGCCGACGTCTGACGCGATTTTTTGACGCTCGACTTCGCCGCGCTGTGGGTCGCGCACCACCATTACCACGCGGAAACCGCGCCGAGCCAAGCCGACTGTAACAGCGCGTCCCAGCCCAGAATTGGCCCCTGTAACAAGCGCAATACGCTGATTGGCCATCAGATCACCTCGCTTTGGCTGTACAGCCCGATTTGGGCGAGTTCCAGCGCAAACACCCCTGCTTGTTTCTTCTCAATTAGGAGGCTGATGGAGCGGACGCGCCTGAGGTTGAGCGCCGGGGTGAAGTAAACGCGCTGGCCAAAGTAGGTCGGGTAAAAGCTGCGGAATGGCAGCAGTATGTCCGCCCATTCGCCCGCCAGCGGTGTAAAATCCGTTTGGTGCAAGATGGCGCGTGGCCGGTCGCTCAGATAGACCGCGTAGGCTTTGCCGTCCCCACGCACGCGCAGGCGCAGACCGCTGTACGGGCTGAAGTCAGCGGGCGTGCGAAAATTAGCCTGAACGGTAGCGAATCCGCCGTTGTTGGCGAGACTGACCTCCCCGGTGAACAGCGCAGTCCCGTAAGCGGTCTGTGTGATGCGGCTGCTGCTAATGCCGCCCATCACCCCATCGTTGAGCGGGAACCATACAGTGGCCGTGTTGGGATCTGAGAAATCAAACATTGGGTTTGTCCTCCTAACGGATGGTCGGGTTGGCCTGCATGCGCAGAGTCGATCCGTAGTGTAAAGCGGCGACCACCGCTACGGCGACGGCAGCAGCTCCTGCGCTGGCCGCCACCAACGGCGATTGATCGAGGTTGTTGAACACAATGCCGACCGCGCCCCAAACAATGACCGAAGTGTAGGTGATGGTAGCAAGCGCAGCACGGGTGTAGTGCACCATCAAAGTGGCGAGGACAACCGTCACCGCGAGCATTGCTACCGCCCACAGCGAATCGGTTGGGCTTCCAGTTAGGCCGAGCGCGTCCAATGCGGCGGTGGTGTTGGCAATCGTCGCTACATTGAGCCATGCGAAAAACACCGTCGTCGGAAACTGCGCCAGCCAGCGGTCACGCGGCGTTAATTGGTCGTGCATCGTGCGCAGGATGATAAAGACCTGTGTCAGCGCGTAAAGCATCCCCACGACGATGAATACCGTCGCCACCACCAGCAGCGGCTGGAAGCCCGGCGTACCTTCCTGACCGGCCAGCCCGGCGCATAGGTTCCAGAGTGCAGTCAGACCAGCGTTGAGCGCCACCCAACCGCCAATACGCCGATGGATGGCGCGGGTGGTCTGATTCGGCAGGGCTTGATACACGGCATAGACCATCTGTGAGGCGAAAATTACCCCCCAAATGGCAAAGGTCAAGCCAAACGGCAGGAAATAGACCGGCGTCGAGTCTGCGCCGGTCTGATCGAGGCTGTCGCCCAGCCAAAAACTGGAGACGATGTCGAGGGCGGCGGTTATCAATACAGCAATCTGACGGATACGGTCGTTCATGAGGTGTCATTCCTTGATGCCAACCAACTTGTTTGTTGGTTTTACTGACAAATAAAAAAACTGGTCTTGCCTAACGGGGCGTCATCCCAGCGATAAACACGTCGATGATGTCCTCAGCCATCGCTTGGCGTGGGCGTGTGAGGTAGGCGTCCGGCAAAGTGTGTAGGCTCTCGATGGACGAGAACAGCGCCCCGGCTATACTGCCGAGGTCATGGTGAGCGATCTCACCGCGCACGGATGCTTCTTCCAACACCTGTGCAACTGGGACGAGCATCGACTCGAAGGCTAACAGAGTAAGGTATTCGGCAGAATCGGGTTTGACAGCGGGAAGGTCGGAATAGATCAGGCGGATCATGTCGAGCGGCGGCTGATCAATCAGCCATGCGGCGATGGCGGAGAGCTGGCGGCGGAGGTCTGGGTTGTACTGGGCGACCGCAGCGGCGATACCGTCACGGTGCTGCGTCAATGTCCGGGCTGTGACCTCGACGAACAGCCCTTCCTTACCGTTGGGGGCGTGGTGGTAAAGCGAGGCATGATGGATGCCCGCTTCAGAGGCAATGTCTTTGACCGTGACTGCGTTATAGCCTCGTGCCGAGAACAACTTGGCCGCGGCCTGCAACACGCGCTCACGAGCTTCAGAAGGCTCTGTCATTTAATCCCACCCAACCAACAGTATTGTTGGTAGTCTAAATGCAAACATGCTATCCTGTCAATGTGCGCAAAATGAGAGGTTTTTTTGCGGTGTCTGCTAAAACGCCTCATCAGCAATTTGCATCCGGCGGGCTTGGTCTTCCAGCTCGTCAGCGAAGCGCTCTAGCACGGTCGCCCACTGTTCCATCTCTGGCGCGGTATCGTTCCACAGCGCGAAGAAGCGTTCGGCGCGCCGACCCATCCAGCCCAGCCCCTCGAAGGTGGACTTAAGCGACACAATTTCGCGGCGGATAGTCTCGGCCTCTTGGCGGATGCGTGAGGCGCGGTGCAAAAGTTCGGTATAGGGGACGCGAATCAGGTCGCTCATGAGGGCGTCCCTCCCCCGGTCTGGCTGGAACGGGCGGCGACCTCGATGTCGTCCGCCGATGCGCGGAGTTTGTCGCGGAAGGCGGCCAATTGCTCAAACGTCTCACGCAAGTGGGGCGTCAGGCGGTTATATTCGGCGCGGAAGCCCTCCGCCGCGAGGCTCATGAAGCGTTCTGGGCCCAACGCCCTGACCTCGGCGTCGATGGCGTCGATGCTGGACGTGACCTGTGCGGCGCTGCGCCCCAAGCCGTCGGCGGCGTCGCGCATCTGTTGTAGGCGGGCGCTCAGTTCTCCGGTCATCATGGCGGGCAGCCTCCCCCTCATAAGTGGTGGTCAACGGTAAGGATAGTGTATCATCTTGTCTACATTTTGCCCCACCTTGTTGATTATTTCTGAGGTTATTCCCTTGGCACGCAAACCCGCCGACCAATCCGTCAGCCGCGAAGACATCCTACAGGCCGCCGCCGAGGTGCTTCGCCGCAACGGTTATGAAACCACCACCATGAAAGACATCGCGGCGCAGGTCAAGCTGACCGCTGCCAGCCTGTACCATCACTTTGAGAACAAAGATACGCTGCTGCTGGCGGTGCTAGAACTGGGGCTGGATTACGTCTCGAAAGAGATTGAGTCCGTCCTCAACAGTGACCTTGGCTGGGACGCCAAACTGCGTGAGATGATTCGCGTACAGGTCACCAAACTGACCGAAAACCGACCGGTCGGCGCGGCGCTGGTGATGGAGGTGCGCCCGATGGCTGTTAACGGCAGCACCCGCAGCACGCTCAGCGCCGCCTCTGCTCGGCAGTATGAGGCGCGCCGTGCCGCCTTCTTCGAGGCGCGCCGCCGCTTCGAGAACCTGTTCCACACGGTGCTGCGCGACGGAATCGCGGCGGGTGCGTTCAGGGCGGTCGATGTGCCGGTGACGGTCAAGGGCATCTTGGGCGCGAACAACTGGGTCGCCGTCTGGTATCGCGACGGTGGCCGACTAACGGGGGAACAAATCGCCGACCAAATCGC
>JALONW010000339.1 GCA_025454725.1 Anaerolineae bacterium | reverse complement strand
GTGACGACCGCAGGCGCGCCGCTGCCGCAGGAGTCGCTGGTCTCGTTCGTCCGCGACGACCTGACCCGCCGACAGGTCAATTTTGCGCTTGGTCAGTACGTCGATTTAATCGTGCTGCTCTACCCGCTGGAAAACATCAACGCACTGCCCCGCGTCCGCCAGCAGGTCGAGTATCTGCGCCAACAGCTACAAGTACGCGCCCCCGGCGGCGCAGTGACGGCGGGACTCAGCCGCCCGGTACAGGGTTTGGCGATTTTGCGCGAAGCATACCGCGAGGCCAAAGACGCCATCACCATCGCGCAGCAGTTGGGCGACCACGACCGCGCCACCTACTACGGCGACCTCAAGCTGTTCCAGCTTTTGCTGGCCGTCAAAGACCGCAACCTGACGCACCTGCGCCGCTTTTATGAAGAGGCGCTTCAGCCGCTGGCTGACCATGACGACCGCAAACAGGGCGACCTCATCCGCACGCTGAATGGGTTTTTCGACGCCAACGGTAACCTCGCCAAGGCCGCCGCCGACCTCGATGTCCACCGCAACACGCTGGTCTACCGCTTGGAGCGCATCGCGGAGCTGACCGGGTTAGACCTCAACGACCCAGAAAACCGGCTGATTCTGCACCTCGCGCTCAAGGTTCAGCGCGTGCTGGCGACCCTGCCGGGCGGGGGTGGGGGCGGGTGAGCCGTCCGTGCTAAACTGGTGGGCTGTGTGACCCAAACCATGCCCAAGGATTTTGCCCATGCCCACCAGCCCAATTATGCCCGGAGCCGAGCCCTATTTCTCCCGCGGCGGCGCGACCGGCGTCGTCCTAATGCACGGATTCACCGCCAGCCCACACGAGGTCGTGTGGTTGGGGCAGCACCTCGCCGCGCAGGGGCATACCGTGTATGTGCCGCGCCTGAGCGCCCACGGCACGCAGCCAGAGGACATGGCCCGCGCCCGTTACACTGATTGGGTCGCCAGCGCTTTCGACGCGCTGCACATCCTCCGCGCCCAATGTGACCGGGTGGTGGTGGCTGGCCTGTCGATGGGGGCGTGCCTCGCGCTGAACGTGGCGGCCAAAGCGCCGGTCGATGGCGTGGTGGCGATGGCCGCGCCGCTGGCGGTGATTGGCCTCCCGCCGGAGCGCCTGCGCTGGGGGAAATACCTCAGCCCCTACAGCGACCAGACTGACCGGGGGCCGTTCGCCGAGTATATCCAGCAGCAGCAGGCAGCGCGGGGAGAGCCGGTCTATGGGCGCGTGCGCTACGGCAAATGGTCTACCAGCGCGGTCGAACAACTGATGTATCTTATCCAAGAGACCGCCGGGCTGCTGCCGCAGGTCAGCGCGCCGACGCTGGCGCTCTACTCCAAAGGCGATGAGACCGTCTCGCTGGCACACCTTGAGGTGCTGAAAGCCAACCTGACCGGCGCGCCGCTGGAAACCCATGTTTTCGAGCGCAGCGGCCATATCTTGACGCAGGATATGGAATCGGCGGAGGTGTTCGAGCGCGTCGCTGCGTTCGTGGCCGCGAGGGGCTAAGGCGTCTGCCGATTCGCCGTGTAAACACCTTCTGTGTGTTTCAACAATCGGAAGGACACCGACCTATGACCCGTCTCGCCGTTTTGTCCGACATCCACGGCAACCTGCCCGCACTGGAAGCCGTGCTGACCGACCTGCGCCAGTTCACCGTTGACCATGTGGTCGTGCTGGGCGATGTCATTAACTGGGGGCCGTTCAACCGCGAGGTGTTGGAGCGCGTGCTGAACGCCGGTTGGTCGGTGGTGCGCGGCAACAACGAACTCTATCTATTGGACTACGAGACGCCGCGTGCGCCGGAGTCGTGGCGGGTTTTCACCCTGCCGCCGTGGCTGCACGCGCAGGTGGGGATGTATCTGCCGGAACTGTCGTGCTGGCCGGACACCATTCAACTGCGCTTCCGTGATGCCGCCAATGTCCGCGCCTTCCACGGCCTGCCGGACAACCCATGGCGCGCCATCCACCCGCTGATGCCGTCCGATGACGCCGAAAACCTGCTCGCGCCGGTCGCTGAGGGGACAATTTTGGCCGGTCACAGCCACCTCGCGTTGGATGCACAGGTCGGACGCTGGCATGTCCTTAACCCCGGCACGGTCGGCTCCCCGTTGGACGGCTGGGCGGGCGCGTCGTATATGCTGCTCGAAGGCGATTGGGACGGCTGGCGGGCGACTCTGCGCCGCGTCCCGTGTGATTTTTCGGCGTGCCTGCGCGAGTTCGAGCGGCAGGATTTTGTCGGTCAGGTCGGCCCCATCGGGCGGCTGATTATCGAGGAGTTTCAGACCTGTCGGCTGCGGCTGTACCCGTTCAAGCCGTGGGTTGCTGCCCACTATCCCGGCGTGTTCCCGCGTGACCACGACCTGACCGATGCGGTCATCGACGAGTTCCTCGCGCTGGACGAGGACACGATGGAGGCGTACATGCCGCCCGAATACCGCAAGGCAAATTTTACAGGGTAGGGGGCTAGTCGCTACCCCCGACACGGTACATTCGCAGCACGCCGCCCTCGGTGGTGATGTAGGTGCGCCCGTCGGGGCTGAAAACAGGCCGGAACGTGCCAGTATCGCGAGTGCGAATGATCTGCGGGGTGCTGTCTTCGCCCCACTCGAAACGGTCGCTTTCCCCCAGCAGATACGTGTCCATCAACTCGGCTTGTTCACTGCCGACCGCCCACACATCGACGTACTCATCAGCCAAAGCCGCCACTTTTGACCCGTCCGGCGACCATGAAAGAAGGGGTTCTCTGCCATACGCACCGAATCTGTAAGCGGGTTCGGAAAATGTTTCGACCTCAATCGGCGCATCAGCTTCGAACAGGACATACAACCCAATTTGACAGTTATATGCCTCGCATTCTGTTCCCAATACTCGGATTTGGCGGCTATCCGCCGTCCATGCCCAGTACCGTTGGTTGGTCGGTAGTGACCGAAAGAGAAGCCGATCTAAAGTGCGGGCATCGCGCACATTAATGTTAAGACCTGCGTGGGTAGCATTAGATGATGTAACGACTAAAAACCGAGCATCTGGGCTTGGCTCAAGGGAACTGTAATCGCCAAATACGTCGTTCCAAGTTTCTAGGGCGGGTTGGCGCGGCGGCGGATACCATGCACTAAGGTAATTCCCAAAACTGGCAATCAGGCGTGACCCATCCAATGCCCAGATCATTGAATGGGCATTGGTGGATTGTTCGATGATATATGCTAGTCGTCCCTCTGTAGGCCAGACGAACACCTTTAATAGTTCAAGTCCGCTGTTAACCGTTCGGGCTTGTCTCGCTCGTATGGCGAAATATTCATTGTTTGGGTGCCACGCCATTTGTGAAATAGGTTCTATCGGGGATAGGGTAATATCAGTTAAAGCTCTTAACGCTGCTCCAGTCTGAGTATCGTAGAGATAGAGGTTATTAAGTCCGTCTGCAACAGTGACCATGGACGAGTCGGGGCTGTATGAGATGATCTGACTGTATCCTCTATTTTTATCCTGTCGCGCTAATTGTTCACCTGTTGTTGCGTTATACAGCCATAATCCACTGGCCTCATCCTGTGTCAATAGTCGTGTACTGTCCGGTGACCACCATCCATAATATTCGCCTTGAGGGATGTCTAAACGGGAACGATTTGGTTGAATGTCACGCTCGAATAGTATCGCTCGTGTATCCAGATCATGGACTTGTAAAATTTCAACTGAATGACCTGTGCCGAATGCTTTTTTTCCATCCGGGCTTATTTCTAACCGATATAAAGGATGCCTGTGATTTTGCAGAACCTCATAGGTATTGGCGTCATAAACCGCGCTTGAGTCAATAATTCTTTGAAGGTCAGGGGTGTATTTAATGCCATTTTGTCGTGTTGAAAAGAAAGTTCTAAGCACCTCTCTAGTGTCAATATCAACATGGATGTAGGTAAAGTATCCTCTATTATCGTCCAATCCTACCGGATTACTCGAATACAAATAATAGTACAAAATATATGCGCGCCCGTTAGGTGTCCAATCCATAAACCATGTAAGTTCCGGGTCGCTTTCGTACTCGGTCGCTTGCAGCATATCAACCACATCGCCGGTTTGGGCGTTGTAAACTGTGGCTTCGCCCTGCGGGTTGTACTGCATCAGGCGGTCGTCACTGGGATGCCACACCCAGCGCATTTCCTCGCCCGGCTCGCCCAATCGCTTCCCCGCTTGGATGTCGCCGTCCGCGCCGACCCACCACAGTTGTACCGTCCCCGCCTCAGCAGGTGTAAACCAACCTGTGCTGTCTGGTTTCCAGCGGATGCCGTCGCCTGCGCCGTCGGGCAGAGTATCGACCGTTTCTAGGGTTTCACCGTCCAATAATTCAATGGGCTGGTCCGCTCCCGTCGCGGCAGTCACCCAACGTCCATTGGGGCTGAATGTGAGGTTATGTAGGTCGCCGCGTATCAGGCGTTCATCGTCCAGTGCCAAGACCTGCCACACCCCGGCCTCGTTGGTCGCCATCAGCCAGCGGCCACCGGGCGCAAGCCAAACGGATGCTAAACCCATTGGTTGGCCGTCCAGCGTGGCGGCATCGTAACGCCAAGCACCCCTTGCGCCCCTCACCGTGTTGACGTAAAGAC
>JALONW010000338.1 GCA_025454725.1 Anaerolineae bacterium | reverse complement strand
AGTCAGGGTGGGCTGCTCAACTACTACCTGCGCGACCTCGGTTTCGACACCCCGCGCTGGCTTTCGACCATGCCGTGGGCGTGGATTTCCATCTTGATTGTGACCGTGTGGTGGACCAGCGGTTTTAACATGGTCATCATCCTCGCTGCGCTGCAAAACATCCCCAAAGAGCTGTACGAAGCCGCCGCCATTGACGGGGCGAACCCGTGGAATCGCTTCCGGTTCGTCACCCTGCCGATGCTGAGGTCGGTGCTGGTGTTTATCGTCATCATCACAGTGATTGCGTCGTTTAATCTGTTCGCGCAGCCGCTGTTCATGACCAACGGCGGCCCCCCACAGTCGGGCGGGGGAGGCTCCACCGAGCCGATTATGCTGCGCATCTACAACGAGGGCTTTGTCCGCAACCGGATGGGCAGCAGCGCGGCCATGTCGTTCGTGGTGGCGGGCATCATGCTGGTGGTGTCGTTCTTTAACTTCCGCCTGTTCAGGACGAGAGAAGACTAGGAGGCCGTGCCATGACGACCCTACCCGCACTCAGCACCCCTTCTGCGCCACGCCGCTCGTGGTGGCAGCGCTATCGTGTAGGGGCGGTGCTGCAATACACGCTCCTCACGCTGATTGCCCTGCTCATCATCATCCCGCTGTTGTGGATGCTGTCTACCTCGTTCAAGCCCAAGTCCGAGTGGTTCCTGCCGCAGATTTACTGGATTCCGCGCACGTTCACCACCGACAACTACGAGCGCATCCTCAACAACCCGTCCCTGCCCATCGTGCGCTGGTTCTTCAACAGCGTCTTCGTCTCGTCCACCGTCACGGTGCTGACACTAGCAGTCAGTTCGACGGCGGCCTACGCCTATGCCCGCCTACAGTTTCGTGGCAAAAAGGTCATCTTCGGGATGCTGCTGGTGACACTGTTCTTGCCGGGCATCATGTTCCTCGTCCCCAACTTTTTGACCGTTTCGGCGCTGCGCCTCATCGATACCTACGCGGGCGTGATTATCCCCGGCTTGGGCGGCGTGTTCGGCGTGTTCTTCATGCGCCAATTCTTCGAGTCGCTGCCCAAAGAGCTGGAAGAGGCCGCCTACATCGACGGTGCGACCCGCGTGCAGACCTTCTGGTATATCGCTCTGCCGCTGTCCAAACCGGCGCTGGCGACGTTGGGCATCATCACGTTCTTGGCGTCGTGGAATGACTTCCTATGGCCGCTGCTCATCCTCAAGAGTCGCGACCTCGTGACCCTGCCGCCCGGCCTGCGCACGCTGCAAGGCGCGTATACCTCGGAATACGGCCAGATGATGGCGGGCGCGGTGATTACGGCGGTTCCAGTGCTGATTCTGTATATCCTGCTGCAACGCTACATCGTTGCAAGCGTCCAGACCACAGGTTTGAAAGGTTGATGATGAGGTTTCGATTTTTAGGGCTGGTGCTGGCGCTATTCGGCTTAATCAGTTTTACCGCGCTGGCGCAGGAACAGGAAGACGAAGACGAAACCTTCCAAAACCCGGTCATCACGGCCAACTTTGCTGACCCGTTCATCCTTGAGATGGACGGCACCTACTACGCCTTCTCGACCAACGCCAACAGCCGCAACGTGCCAACCATGACCTCGACCGACTTGATGACGTGGCGGTCGGGGCGCGACGCGATGCCTGCGCTGCCGCGCTGGGTCAACCTCAGCCGCGCCGATGTGTGGGCCCCAGAAGTCATCGAAGTGGAGGGCCAGTTCTTGCTGTTCTACACCGCCCGCGACCGCGAGAGCATGAAGCAGTGTATCGGGCTGGCGGTGACGGAATCGCTGGATAGGCCGTTCCGCGACCCGCATGACGCGCCGTTTATCTGCCAGACCGACGAGGGCGGCTCGATTGACGCCAGCCCATTCCGCGATGAAGACGGCACGCTGTACCTGTACTGGAAGAACGACGGCAACTGCTGTATGCAGGCCACCTACATCTACGCCCAGACCCTCTCCGACGACGGGATGACCCTCACCGGCGAACCGACCCGGTTACTCCGCAACGATGAGCCTTGGGAGGGGCCGGTGGTCGAAGCGCCGACGATGGTGAACTATGAAGACAGCTACTACGCCTTCTTCAGCGGCAACGTCTACGCGGGAGAGCGCTACGCCATCGGCTACGCGGTGTGCGAGACGCCGGTTGGACCGTGCGAGGACGCTGAAGAAAACCCGATTCTCGCCAGTGAAATGACCACCACGCCGCTGGTGGTCGGGCCGGGACACCAAACAGTCATTACCGACGACACTGGACAGTGGTGGATGGTCTACCACGTCTGGCAGGTCACGCCCGGCGGCGCACTCACCGCCAACCGTCAGGTCTGGTTTGACCGGCTCACATGGGAGGACGGTAAACCCATCGTCCAAGGCCCCACTCGCGACGAACAACTCGTTCCGGTGGTCGAGGGGGATGAGGAATAGGGCGGGAGGCGTCCCCCCATCCCCTAACCCCTTCCCAGCCTTCGGCGGCTAAAGCGCACAAGGAGGGAAGGGCTGGGGATGGGGGGCTGATGGCTTACCCTACATCATCATCACTCATCACTTACCACTTATCACTTTTTTCTCACCACAGGAGTCGTATCGTATGCGCCAAGTGCATTCGCTCGCCGGAAGATGGGGGTTCCAGCTCGACCCCGAAAGCACACTGACCCCTTCATCGCTCAACCCCGACCGGCAGATGACCGTCCCGATGCCGTGGCAGGCCGAACACCCCGACCTACAGCAGTACAGCGGCTATGCGTGGTACACCCGCCCGTTTGACGTAGACGAGGCGTGGCTGTCGGGCGAACTCTTGCTGCACTTCGGCGCGGTGGACTACTGGTGCGAGGTGTACGTAAACGAGGTGAAGGTCGGCCAGCACGAGGGCGGCTATACCCCGTTTACCCTGCCCATCGGCCACGCGGTGAAACAGGGCGAAAACATGCTGGCAGTGCGCGTCTATGACAGCGTGCAAGACGGCCACACCATCCCGCGCTGGTGGCAAACGCCCGCGTCTGAACCGACTGCGCCGCCGTTTAACCCCCAGACCATCCCGCACGGCAAGCAGACGTGGTACGTCGATGTCAGCGGCATCTGGCAGGACGTGACGCTTTCTGCCGTCCCTGCCTCGTACATCACTCGGACACATGTCACAGCGGCGCTGGACGGTACGGTCAGCGTGCGCGTCGATGTCGCCAACCCCAGCGCCGGGCGGGTAAGCGTATTCTTGGACGACCCCGCGCCGGAAAACAAAGTCAGCGCCGAAATCGATGTCACAACCGAGGCCAGCGTCACCCTGACGCTCAAACTGGACACGCCGCGCCTGTGGACGATGGACACGCCGTATTTGTACACTGCCCAAGTGGTCTATGAGAGCGCAGGCGGCGAGGACACGCAGACGGTGCGCTTCGGGGTGCGCCAGCTTGAGACGCGCGACGGTCAATTTTGGCTGAACGGTGAGCCGATTTACTTGATTTCGGCGCTCGACCAAGATATTTATGCCGACACCATCTACACCCCGCCTTCGACCGAGTACCTGCGCGACCAATTCCAGAAGGCCAAAGAATTGGGCTTGAACAGCCTGCGCTGTCATATCAAACCACCCGACCCGCGCTATCTGGACTTGGCCGACGAAATCGGCCTGCTGATTTGGGCCGAAGTCCCATCTTGGCGGACATGGCACGTCAAAACCACCGTTCACCCCGCCGCGCTGCACATGGATGAGGCGGTTAAGACGCGGGTACGTGAGACGCTGACGGCCATCATCGACCGCGATTACAACCACCCGTCGCTGATGATTTGGACGGTGGTCAACGAGGACTGGGGGACGGCGCTGCAACTCAGCGCGGCAGACCGGGCTTTCGTGCGCGAGTTATACGACCTGTGCAAGCAGCTTGACCCGACCCGCTTGTGCGTCGATAACTCGCCGTGTCCTGCGTCGTTTGGCTTCAGCCCACACGTCAAGACCGACATCAACGACTTCCACATCTACACCAACATCCCTGACCAAGCACGGGCGTTCGACCTGTTCGTAGACCAGTTCGCGCTGTCGCCAGCGTGGTTATTCTCACCACACGGCGACAGCCAGCGGCGCGGCGATGAGCCGATTGTCTTGTCCGAGTTTGGCAACTGGGGGATGCCGTCGCTGAAACACATCGGCAGTGAGGCATACGGCGGGGAACCGGCATGGGGCGATTTGGGCCCGTGGTGGAACCCATATGACGGCGAACCCGGCTACCCGCAGGGCGTGTTAGAGCGTTTCCACGCCTATGGGCTGGATAAGGTCTGGGGGACGTATGAAGCCTTCGCCCAAGCCACCCAATGGCATCAGTTCGCCGCGCTGCGCTACGAAATTCAAGCCATGCGCGCCCGTCGCGCCATCGCAGGCTATGTCATCACCGAGCTGGCCGATATTTACTGGGAAAGCAACGGCCTGCTCGATTTTGCCCGCCAGCCCAAAGTTTTTCATGGGCGCTTCCGGGAATTTAACTCGGAAGATGTGGTGGTCGCACAGCTCTCACACTATGCCTATTGGAGCGACGAAGCGCCCAAGGCCGGGGTGGTCGTCTCGCATTACAGTTGTAATGCATGGCGCGACGTGGTGGTCAAACTGCACGTC
>JALONW010000337.1 GCA_025454725.1 Anaerolineae bacterium | reverse complement strand
ATCGACATCTACGACACGCTGCGCGTCCCCAACGTTTGGGTGGCCGGGGACTACGAAGGTCGGGTGATTCCCACCCAGCGCGGCGACGTGTTTGTCGCGGCAGCGCCCTACCCCGTCCGCCAGCGCCTCTTAGAGATGGAAGAATCGGCGGGAAAGACCATTGGTCAGGTGGACGAACTGCTCCAACGCGAACTGGGACACTTACTCGACAAATTGGCTGATGAAGCCGATTCCCACGGGGACATGCCGCGCTTGCTGACTGGCCATTTCACGGTCGGCGGGGCGGTGGTCGGCAGCGAACGCCAGATTATGCTGGGGCGCGACATCGCGGTTAACCTCGGCGACCTTGCCGACCCACGCTGGGATTATGTGGCGCTGGGTCACATCCATAAACACCAAAACCTGACCCACGGGCGCGAGGGCGTGCCGCCGGTGGTTTACGCGGGCAGCATCGAGCGCATCGACTTCGGCGAGGAACACGACCCCAAAGGCTGCTGCTATGTCGAGCTGGAACGGGGGAAGGCACGCTGGGAGTATATCCAACTGGCGGCGCGCGATTTCGTCACGGTGTGGGCAGACCTGCGCCAGAGCGAAAACCCGACCCAAGACGCCGCCGACGCCATCAAGCGCCACCGCCTGCGCGATGCGATTGTGCGGATGAACGTCCAGCTCAACCAAGAACAGGAATCGGCCTTCAACGAACCGCTGCTGCGCGAGGTGTTCCGTCAGGCGGGCGTGTTTCACCTTGCCGCTATCCGCAAAGAGGTCGAATCGGCGGCGCGCTCCCGTTTGGGCGTCAGCCCAGAAGGGTTGACCCATGCCGAGCTGTTGGAGCGCTATCTGATTAGCCGTGATGTCCCCGCCGCCCAGCGCGAACGCCTCCTGCGCGAGGCCGAGGCGTTCTTGCGCGGGGAATAAACTAAGGCTGGAACGAGCGCAGCGCTTCGCCCGTGCCTTCTAATGTGTATGCACCGACGCTGGCCGGGACGAGGACGGTCTCCCCGGCGCTGAAGGCCACTTCACCGCCCGGCCAACCGACCCTCAGCGTGCCGTCGGTGCAGGTGATGGCGTGGAAACGTCGTCCGCCCGTGTCGAGAGGTTCGGGCGTACCGCTGGGCGCGTGGCGCGTAGTGATAAAGTAGTCGCTGTCGAGGACTTTTCCGCCGGGCGCGGCCTTGCCGAGGTGGCTGACCGGTGGGGTAACGCCCAAGCGGGCGGCGCGCAGCGATTTCTCGATGTGGAGCTGGCGCGGCTGGCCGTCCAGCCCGACCCGACCCCAGTCGTACATGCGGTAGGTCTGGTCGGACGACTGCTGCACCTCGTAGACCATTACGCCGGGGCCGAGCGCGTGAACCGTCCCTGCTGCCATAAATACCACTTCTCCAGCGCTGACTTCGCGGTAGGTCAGCAGCGGCTCCAGCCGATTTTCGCGGATGGCGGCGGCCAGCCCATCGGTGTCCGTCCCGCCCTTGACGCCGACCACGATTTTCGCGCCCGGCGCGGCGTCTAATAAGACCCACGCCTCAGTTTTGCCGCGCGGCTCTCCTTCGAGTTCCAGCGCCAGCGCGTCGTCGGGGTGGACCTGCACCGATAGCCAATCGTGACAGTCCAGCAGCTTAATCAGCAGGGGGAAGCCCTGCGATGGGTCGGCGTCGGGGCCGATGAGCGCCGCACCGTACTCCTGCGTCAGCGCCCCGACCGTATGGCCGGACAGCGCGCCGTTGGCGACGGTCGAGGTGTCGTGGAGTTCCCACGACTCGCCGTAGGGTTCGTGGGTCGGGAGGCGCTTGCCGTAGCGCGTTTCGAGCGTGTGCCCGCCCCACACGCGGGTATGTAAGGTTGGCTGCATCAGCAGTGGGTAGAGGTCGGTCATCGGGTCTGCTCCTTGTGTCTGGGTAGGTCGGTTAAATCAGGCCAACGCGGGCGGCAATCAGCACACCCAGCAGCAGCGCGCCGAACAACAGTGCGTTCTGGGCTTGGATGGCGGTCGGGCGGCTGTCGGTGATGCGGACGCGCACGCGCTCATAGATGGTGTTCTGCTCGTGCTGCACGCTCAGGACCGGGCCAATGAGGTAGGTCAGCGCCGCCCCCGCGAGGAACCCACCCATGTGCGCCCAGTTGTCGATGTTTGACCCCGGCGCGATGCCAATCATCAGGTTGAGGACGAGGTAGAACACCACGCTCTGGATGCCCGCCCGCGCCGCGCCGCCCATCAGGGCGCGGTTCTCATATAGGAACACGAGGTACGCGCCCATCAGGCCGAATACCGCGCCGGACGCGCCGACCGAGTAGGTCTCTGGCGTGTTCAGCACCGCGCTCATGATGGAGCCGCCCAGCCCACTCAGCAGGTAGATGGTGAGGAAGCGCCTGCGCCCGAAAGTCTGTTCCAGCCCTTGACCGAGATTGAACAGCGCCAGCATGTTGAACGCGACGTGGAGGATGCTCCCGTGTAAGAACATGCTGGTGAACAGCCGCCAATATTGGCCGCGTTCCAGCACTGCCACTCCCTGATTTGCTCCATTGACCACTAGCCAACTATCGATGGTCGGCGCAAACAACCCAATCACGAAGATGCTGACGTTGATGGCGATTAACGACCAGACCAACGTGTTGCGCCCCAGTATCCGCCGGAAGTCGCCGCGCTGGGGTCGGCGCGGTGGGGTGTATTCTGGCTCGACCTCCGGTCGGCGTTCCAGCGGATGGAGGGGGCGCTGTGGGTCGCTCATGCGTGGCTCCTGTGTGTCGGCCTGTACGGTATATATGTACAGTACGAGTCTACCACAGGCTCAGTTCCACCCCGTGAGCGGGCGGTTAAGCGTGCGAGATAGCACCGCGCTTTACTGCAAGACGGATGGAATGTTATGGATGAAACGAGGGTTTGCCATGCTGACCGCCAGAGGCTAAAGCCTCTGTCTGCCATTTTGAAGCCGACTAAAGCCGGCTGTTCTTCCCACATTTTCGCCTTACAGTCCCCTTCAGGGGGCTTTAGAAGGATAGCCAGATGCTTTAGCGTCTGGCGTAGGATAGGGCGATGTGATGTGTAAAACCCCTACCGCCACGCTGGGGGCTGATTTTCCCGCCGCCAGCGCAAACCGACCGGATAGCCGATCATCTTGGCAACGTCCCCGACGGCGCGGATGACCGGGATCCACGCCGCCGCTTTGACCCAATCCCACGCGCTGGGCTTGAACGGGAGCGCGTCCAGCGCGGCAGGGAGGCGTCGCAGCGGCGTCCGGCAGTAGATGACCCCACCCGCCAACAGCAGCAGCCAAAACCACGGGCTGACTGCCAGCGCCAAACCAATGAGGACTGGTAGGCCAATCAGGTAGGTCGCATAGCGGATGAGATGACGCTTACGCCACAGGTCGGCCTTGCCATCGCCGCGTGCGTAGAGATAGTACTGCTTATAGAAAGCGCGAATCGAACCACGCGGCCTGAAGTGTGCCAGCGCTCCGGGCGCAAACGCAAACGGCGATGTGACGGTTTTCAGGCGCAGGTCAAAAATCAAATCCTCGCAGTAGTCCAGCCATTCCGGGTAGCCGCCGACCACCTCGAACGCGCTGCGGCGGACGGCCACGCTGCGACTGCTGGGGAGGAAGGTCGCTGGGTCGATGTCGCCCACCTGCGGAAGAACGGTCGCGCCCATCGCGGCTTCGAACACGGTCTGCGGGTCGGGGAAGAAAAAACCGGCTACCACGCCCAGCGCTGAATCGGACTCGAACGGCGCGATGAGTTCGGCCAACCACGCCGGTTCCAGCCGCACGCCTGCGTCAGTGATGGCGAGAATCTCGCCAGTGGCGTTTTGGGCGGCGACGTTGCGTCCCCGGCTGATGTTCGCCCCCGGCTCGACCACCACGCGCAGCGGCAGCCGGTCCCGGTATGACTCGATGACCGCGACCGTGGTATCACGGCTGCCGCCGTCCACGATGATTAGCTCGTCGGGCTGGCGGGTCTGCGCGCACAGCGAGTCCATCAGTTGCCGGATGGACTCGCCCTCGTTTAGTACAGTTGCAATGACCGAGACGCGCATTTACTGCCCGTCGGCGTGCAGCTTGGCGTAGGTCTCGTGGAACGTAATGATGGTGTCGATGCCCTTGTGGTAGCGGTCAAGGTGGAAGTGTTCGTCGGGGCCGTGCGCGCCGTCGGTTTCGAGGCCAAAGCCCATCAAGATGACGGGGATGCCCAATTCGCGCTGGAAGTTCGCGACAATCGGGATGCTCCCGCCTTCACGGGTGAAGACCGGCTCGACGCCGCCCCAACCGACCTTATAGGCGTGGATGGCGGCCTTCATCGCCACCGAATCGCGAGGGACGAGGGCGCTGTCACCCGTGTGCAGCAGGCGCACCTCGGTCTTGACGGTGGGTGGGGTGATGCTGGCGACATAATCGCGGACCTGCTCGTAAATCTTGGTCGGGTTCTGGTTGGCGACCAAGCGGCACGAAATTTTCGCCATCGCTTTGGCCGGGAGGACGGTCTTTGCGCCTTCGCCATAGAAGCCTGACGCCATGCCGTTGATTTCGAGGGTCGGGCGTGCGCCGACGCGCTCGCGCAGGGTGAACTGAGGCTCGCCCCACGTCTCGCGGATGCCCGTCCCCTTCGACCAGTCGTC
>JALONW010000032.1 GCA_025454725.1 Anaerolineae bacterium | reverse complement strand
GCGTTCAGGCTGGCGACCCCAGCGGCAGGCCGTCACGTTAGGAATTCTGGGCGTGTTCCTCGCGGTGGTGATGGGCGCGCTCTACCTCTCGCAGGTGGCAACGGAAGCGACCCGTGGCCGCGAGATGCGGGACTTAATTATCCGCCGCGACGAATTGGAACGCACTAACGAAAGTCTGCGTGTCGAGATTGCCGAGCTTCAGAGCCTTGCGCGGCTGCGTACCCGTGCCACCGAGTTGGGGTTCGTCCCAGCGGGTCAGGCCGACCAGTTGTATGTGGTGGTTGATGGCTATAATCCCAACCGCGCCCAGACGGTCGCGCCGCTGCAAGAAATGGACGATACACTCCCGCAGTACAGCGAGACCTTCGGCGGGTGGTTACAGCAGCAGTTAGACGGCTTACGCCAGCAGTTCGAGGCGTTCGCTGGGGGAGAGAGGTAACAGCCCATGCGTGACACAATCAGTTACGACCAGCAGCAGGATACCATCCGCAGTCGGCTGCCGATTGTGGTGGTCGTCCTTCTGCTTACCAGCATCACGCTGGTGGTGCGGATGGTGCTGTTCCAAGCGCCGCCAGAACCACGGGTGGCCGCCTACGTGCAGGCCATCCGCGACGCCAACTACAGCGCGACCCGGCGCGAGACCTCGTCACGCGGCATCTTGTATGACCGGACAGGGCAGCGCCTCGCGGTCAACTCGGTGCGCTACCGCGTCGGCATCAGCGCCAACCTCGTCAGCGACCCCGACCAGATGGTGCAAGACCTCTCGACCATCCTTAACCTTGATCCGCTGCGCGTCAACGAAATCATCCGCAGCCGCACGTCCTACGCGCTGCTGGCGACCAATGTCTCGCCGGAGGTGTGGAGCCAGCTTAATGCGCTCAACAGCCCCGCCATCGTCAGTGAGCAGATTCCTCGACGCTACTATCCACAGGGGGCGCTGGCCGGTCAGCTTTTGGGCTTTGTCGCAGGCGCGGGTGAAGATTTTATCGGTTATAACGGGGTCGAGGGGCGCTATGAGCCGTGGCTGGCTGGGCGCACCGCGACCCAAGTGACCAGCACCATTCCGTTCGAGCTTCCGGTTGAAATCGGTAACCTCGAAAGCGGCGCGGACCTCGTGCTGACGCTGGACCGTGACGTGCAGTACCTCGTCGAGGAGGTCTTGGCGCAGGCGGTGGCCGATACCGGCGCGAACGGCGGTACGATTATCGTGATGAACCCCAACACCGGCGACATCCTCGCGATGGCGAGCTATCCGCCGCTGGACCCCAACAATATCCCGCTGGACGACGCGCAGGCGCTCCGCAACCCAGCGATTTCGGACATCTACGAGCCGGGTTCGGTGATGAAGGTAGTGACGGTCGCGGCGGCGCTGGAACGCGGCGCGATTACACCGGATTGGGTTTACAACGACCAAGGTAGTTATAACGTCGGCAACCGCGTCATCATGAACTGGGACCGCCAGCCATATGGCTTAGTCGATGTGACTAGCATCTTGGTGAACTCGCTCAACATCGGCGCGGCCAAGATTGCGGTTGAGCAGTTGGGTTTAGACGGTTTTTATGCGATGATGTCGGCCTTTGGGTTCGGCCAGCTCACGCGAGTTGACCTTGACGGCGAACAGCCGGGCATCTTACGCACCCCCGGCGATTCGCTGTGGTCGGAGAGTGACCTCGGCGCGAACAGTTATGGGCAGGGCGTGTCGGTGACGCCGCTCCAGATGCTTAACTCGTTTAACGTGATCGCCAACGGCGGCCTGCTCATCCAGCCGCGCATTGTGTCGCAGGTCATCCGTGGGCAGGAAGTGACGACCATCGAGCCGGACGTGCGCCGCCGCGTCATCTCAGAGGAAACCGCCCGCATCGTCACCGAGATGATGGTTGCTGCGGTCGAGGTCGGCCTTGACGAGTCCGCCCGGCTTCCCGGCTATACGGTGGCTGGCAAGACCGGCACGGCGGAAATCCCCAGCATTGAGGGGTATTTGAATAACGCCACCAACGTCACGTTTATCGGGTTCCTGCCCGCCGACGCGCCGACCGTGAGCGTCCTCATCAAGCTTGACCAGCCCAGTTCTGGAACGTTCGCCAGCCAGACGGCTGCGCCGGTTTTCCGCCGCTTGGCCGAGCGCCTCGTGACCTACCTCGAAATCCCGACCGATGACATTCGCGCCCAACTGCGTGAGGCGGGCGGGGCGGTCAGTGTCATCCGCCCATAATGGGCTAGGGTGGTCTAGGGATCGCACCTTGTTCGCTTAGGCGGTAGGGGATAGACTCGTGCTATCCCCTTTTTCTTTCTTTCCCGTTTCCCACCGTGGTGGAGGTAATTCCCCGTGAAAGTTCCCGGAACCAAGTACGACCCCGAAACCCGCGACTGGCGGCCATCGGGTGAGATTAAGATTTTCTTTGGCTCGTCGGCGCAGCACCTCCAACCGTTGATTTGCGACTACCTCAACCTTGAGCCGGGCAAATACGAGCGCCAGATGTTCTCTAACGAGAACATCTTTATCAAGCTGGGTGAGAGCGTTCGCGGCAAGGATGTATACGTCGTCCAGACCATGAGTTCGCCTGTCCATGAGAATTTCTTTGAGATGCTCATCATGGTTGATGCGCTCAAGCGTGACAGCGCGGCGCGGGTGAACGTGGTCATCCCGTACCTGTGCTATGGCCGGTCGGACAAAAAGGATCAGCCGCGTGTGCCGATTACGGCGCGCCTCGTCGCCAACATGATTGAGGCGGCGGGCGTTGACCGCTGGATGACGGTTGACCTTCATGCAGGGCAGGTGCAGGGCTTCTTCAATATCCCCGGCGATGTCATCCGCGCTTTCTACCTCCTCAGCGACTACGTGCGGGATAAGAACATCCCCGACCTGACGGTGGTCTCGGCGGACCTCGGTTACGCCAAGCAGGCGCGCAATTGGGGTGAAGCGCTGGGTATGCCGGTCGCGCTGGTCGAAAAGCGCCGCGTTGATAACGCCGAGCGCCCAGAGGTCATGTCCATCATTGGCAGTGTCGAGGGGCGCAACGTCCTGCTGGTTGATGACGAGGTGAACACCGGCAGCAGCATCGTGAACGCGGTCAAAATCTGCCGCGACAGCGGGTGTAAGGATGTCTACCTCGCGTTTACGCACGGTTTTATGACGCCCAAGACCTTCGAAAAACTCAAACCACTCGGACTCAAGGAAATTATCCTGACGGATACCATCGCCCAAGCCCCCGACTCACTCCCCAACATGACTGTTTTGTCGGTCGGACCACTGCTGGCGGAGATTATCGCTCGCGCCCACCAAGGCCGCAGCGTCGGCGAGCTGTTCAACGAGTAAGATCCCACACCGCACCCTTTGGGGAGGCCGCTGACCTCCCCGCTTTCCCCGTGGTAACGACCTTCCCCTTCCAGCCCCTACAAAACCCTATCAAACTCAAACAAAACCGTATCAAAAGAAACGAGGGTTATAGCGGCGCGTATGGTATCGTCAACGTAGGCCTTTTGTTATCCCGTTCGTCCTGATACGGCGAGGGTTGGTTTATGCGTAGATTTATCAAACATGTCGTTGAGGTCCTCGACGGCGCACCCCCACCCACAAGGCGGGGTCAGCGTGGACAGAGCTTGGTCGAGATGACCCTGATCATGCCGATTCTGTTGATCATCCTATTAGGGGTGATTGAGATGGGGTGGTTTGCCCAGAACATCTTGACCCTAACCGAGGCCGGTCGGGTTGGCGCACGTCGTGCGCCCTTCCTGAACGGCAATTTCAGCCCATTGGCGTGGAATGAGGCAGCGACCTATCCGCCTCCCGACACTGCCCTAGACACCGACCCTCGTGTCCGCGTGCGGGGCGGTATCGCGCCAGATGCGGACTGTACCGAGGTGGAACCGAACGACAGTGGGTTCTTCAATCTTATCGTCTGTGCCACCATCAGCGCGATGGATCCCTTGGTTCTGAACCAGACGAACGAAAAAGACGATATTGTTGTGTCGGCCTTCGCACTCCAACGGGTCACAATTGGAGCGACCAGCAACGATGATATAAACCCCAGTGCATTGGGCAGTTCGAGCGCCTACGGTAATGGAACACAGTTGGTTGTGGTCGGGCGCTATCCCTACACCGCCAATGAGTGTTACCTGTGGGGTGAACGTGACCCGTTTGACTGGATCACCAACGGCACAGTGGACTACACCACCAACCCTGTCTTACTACCCTTCGAGATCGCGGTTTGGGATCCGGTCGCGTCGGAGTATGTTGGGTTTGCCGATAATACTGTCGATGAGCGTATGGTCGGCTTCTCGTGGCTGGGTCAGTGGCGTTATGTGGATGACTCTGGCGCTCGCACCGACTGCTATGGGTCACAGTGGAAGATAGAAGAGGTTCAAGAGCGGGCTAACCTTGATGGGTTCTTGACCAGTGAAGCTGACCGCCAGTACCTACCGAGTGTCGGCCTTGTGCTGGTTGAAATTTTCTGGGAACACACATTGATTTTCGAGAACTTCCCCGCGATGTCGGCGGAGTGGTCGCCCGTTTACCAGCTCCTCGGCGGCAGCGATCCCAACACCGTGAACGATGTGATCCGCACTTGGGCGATGTTCCCCGCGCCGGGGGCTGAACCCCGCTTGGTGTTTAAATAAGATGTGGCATGGTAGAGAGGTATCCGTGTATGCAGTTGCTTAGACGAATGGTGCCGCACGCTACCCCGCGCAGCCAGTCGGGACAGGCGCTGGTCATTTTGGCGTTGGGGTTCATTGGCCTGCTGGCGTTTGTGGGCTTGGTGACCGATGTGTCGATTATGCTGGTGCGTCACAACCAACTGGTGCGTGCGGTCGATAGTGCCGCGCTCAACGCCGCCAACCAGATGCGCTCTGACCGCAGTTTTGCGCAGGTAGGCGTGGCGGCGCGTATGATGGTAGAGATGCACGGGTTCGACAGCGACGAAATCCTCGTGCAGACCTGTGCTTCGGTGGGTGAAGACCCGACCGATGACCTGTGCAGCGAGCGCAACCGCTTCCGCAAGCTGGTGCGCGTTGGCGCACGGGTAGACTCACCGACTGTCTTCCTGCGCTTGATCGGTGTGCCTGCCGTTGAGTTGTCGGCGGTCTCGACCTCTGAGACGGCGGTGTTGGACGTGGTGATGATGCTGGACGTGTCCGAGTCGATGCTGCTGGACACGACCTACCAAGATTGGGCGAACATCGGTTATGGTCGTGTGTATGTCCCGCCCGTTCTCGATGTGATCTTTAACCGTGAGAACTCACGGAATCCCAACCCGTTTGTGTCACGGCCCGCTTCGGCGCTGTTCCCGAATGCGCATAATGATCCGCTCATGATGCAACCGGATGGTACATTCGGCGACGACATCGATAATTTAATCCAATTCTGGGGCGCGGACGTTCTAGGAGAAGTGAATGGATTGAATCGCGTTTATCCTGACCAAGTGAATGCTCGCCTTTACTACCCCAATGATGGCGACACCGACCTGTTAGGGACAGGAGCTGAGAATCAGTTCTACCGTGTCCAATCGTTCGATTATCCCGGTTACAGCGGACAGCAAGCCCCGCGCGAAGGCTGTCGGGTGCGCTTTTGGCCGTACTCCATCCGCCGCGAGATTGACGATCAACTGCGTAACATTCCGACCTTCGCCAACCTGTGGGAGGGCGGTTCTGTCACCATCCCGACCTCGACATGGGGTGGTTTTATCCCGACCTATGACTTCTATGGGTGCTGCAACGACCCCACGTCGGGCGGGGCGTTTGTTTACACGCCGGGTGGATCGACCAGTGGTGCATGGCAGCCCAGCGGCAACAATGCGGGCGACAACCGCTTCACTGACCTAATCTGCCAACCGTTCAAGCAGGCGCGTGACGCGACCCGCGCCTTCTTGGAGACGATGGACTTCGAGCGCGGCGACCGTGTGGCACTGGTTACGTTTGACCGTGGCGCGTTCTTGGTCGATCCCGACGGCGCACAGGGGTCTACCAATACCGCTTCACTGGGGACTTGCCCCCGTGACCCTGATCCTGTGGCCGGTCGCACCGCCTTCACCCACATGATGTCATCATTCTGCCGCGCCGAAATCACTCTGATGAACCACGTGGGTGTGCGTGCCGAGCCGAACTTCTATGACTGGAATGAGGAGGGTGGTGGCTGGCGTGCGTTTGCCGACGGTCTGACCCTGACTGGCGACAGCAACCCGGTGGACTACTACCGTGAGCCAAACGCCCCCAGCAGTGGTTACGTCAATGAGGACCGTGCCTTTAATCAATATCCTGTCAATAACAACTGTCCGATGTTCGATGCGACCCTGCCGCAGTTTACCAGTCGTTACTCGCTATGGAGCTGGGATTGGCGGTACAGTAACTACACGCAACCCAGTGAACTTATCGACAGTGTGACGGGTGCTGGACCGGGCATCTTGCGTATCATGACCCCACGTCCGGGACAGGCGGGGTGGTCAAGCAATTTGTCGCCTGACAGCAGCTATGAGCTGCGCGCCTCCTGCCGTGGTACCAACGTCGGCGCTGGCCTGCGCGAATCGAACAACGCGCTGCTTGACCCCACCACCACCCGTCGTTCGGGCGCGGTTTGGGTCATCATCATGCTCGGTGACGGTGCAGCGGGTGCGAGTGACCCGGTGCGCTCCAATGGCCGTAAGCTGCTGGAGACCGACCCGTTCCGTGACTACGGCCTTGACACGAATCTTTGGGCGGCGCATCCCGATGGAACACCCAATACCATCCGCTATGGCATCAGTGGCGAATATGGCTCGTTTGGCCTCTGCCCCATTGGGACGCCTTCACGTCCCGGTGAGCTGATGGATCAGAGCGAGAACCCGCCGCGCTTCCCCTACTGTTCGGATGAGCAGCCCCACACCCGTCACTTCTGCACCCCGCCCGGAGGCAGTTTTGACAGCGTGGGCATCCAGTGTATTGGTGAAGGTGCTTCGCAGCGGCGTGCGGGTTTTGCACCCGGCAGCAAAGACGATGATTATGTGTGCTTCAATGATGTCGGTACGCCTAGCGACCTAATTCCCGGTGACGGCGAAATCGAGTATAACGTCCGCAGTGGCAATATCTACGATGTGGACATCGGTCAAGTCACAAACGGTCTGATTGCAGGCGCAGCGGCGGATGCCAACTGTGACCCGTACTATGACGTGGACGACTATGCCCGCGACTGGGCGGACTTTGTGGGTCTTTCACGCGATGAGGGCAGCGTCGAGCAGCTCCCAACCATCTTTACCATTGGTTTCGGCCTCGACTTCTCTACCAACCCGCGTGGGGTTGGCCTGCCCGGTTCAGCGCAAGACAACAACGAAGACTTCTTGGGTGAGGAACTGCTGCGATATATTGCCGACATCGGTGATAACGCCCAGATTGACAGTGACTACCAGCAGGACCTGCGGCAGGACGGTGAACTGAACGGCTTCATGAGTTCGACCGATGACGAGGTGTTTGGGCCACGTGGCCCATGCGAGGATCAAGCTGTTAGCCCCAATGACAGTGGTTTCTATGATGGTAACGGCAACTATGGCCAACTTGTCGGCAACGGTTACAGCACCGATGACGGCGGAACGGGGACGATGATCCGTCCTCTGCCACCGACGCAGGACTGTGGCAACTACTACAATGCCCCGGACCAAGCCCGCTTGCGGGTGGTGTTCGATGACATCGCTTCGCGTATGTTTACCCGGCTTGCGCCTTAAGCTGAAGGGAGAACAAGAGGACTATGAGACTTTTACCCTTCCGACCCCGGCACCGGCGCGGGCAGGCATTGGTTGAGTTTGCGCTCATCCTACCACTGCTTATCCTGTTGGTGTTCGGCATCATCGAAATGGCACGGGTGATGCAAACACTGATCACCCTTCAGAACTCTGCCCGTGCCGCCGCCCGCTATGCCGCGATTGGCGCAATCAAGTGGGACATCTTCGATGTCACCATGGACCCTGCCAAGCCGCAGGACCAGAACGTGCTTGACGGTATCGTCCCATGTTTCACCAACGACCAGCGCGGCACACGCGATAATAGCGGTTCTGTACAGCGCTATGTGGGCGGTGCAGAGTCACTGTTTGCGACATGGTACGACGGCATTGACTGCGATCCGCGTGAAGAAGACCACCAGCAGATGCGCCGTGACATCCTGCGTATCTTCTCGATCATCCATGAGGCGCGAGTGGTCTCTAGTGGTATTGGGCTAGGTGAGCCGTACAATGGTTATGACTGGGGTGCTATCACCCCTACGATGGCCGAGTCCATCCTGTACGACATATGGACGACACCCTATCCGGGTAACCATGAAGAGGCAGGCTACTTCTACGTAGATGTCTGCGCTGACCGGCAGTTCCTCAATGCGCTTTCGACCGGAGGCAGTGCCGAGCCAACGGTGGCTAACCCCACTGGTAACGGCTTTGCAACCCGATTTTTGAGCCTGCGTAATGATCTGGATGCCAACCTTGCGGGTGGCGCACGTCCGGCGTATGCCGACTCGCTGCCGATGTGTATGCACAACGAGAACCCGCCTAACTCGGCTAATCCCGCGGCCAGCCTGTTGGAGAACACCGGCCATCGCTGGTGGGATGCGGGTGGCCCCGGTGAGCGTGTGGTTATTTTCATCCGCTTCAACCACCCGTGGATCACGCCCATCAATCCCAGTGGCGATTACATTACGCTGCAAGCACGCCGCAGCTCGGTGAACGAGTCGTTCCGTGCGCCCAAGGCGGTCGGCGCGTTCCAGCGCAGCATCCCGCCCGGTCGTGACGACGAGAACCCGCCGATTGAGCCGCCGGAGGAGACTCCGCCGGTGCAGCCACCTGAACCGACCATCGCCACCCCCACCCCCATTCCGCCAACTGAGACGCCCCTGCCGTTTGACTGTAACGCCATCCAACTGCGTTGGGCGCCCGTGCCGTTCAGCGGTAACTCGATGTATGTCAGCATCCAGAATGATAACCTTGATGCCATCCTGTTGACGCGGGTTGGGCTGGATTGGTATGCCTCGCCCAGCTATCCGCTGATGTATGCACGTGCTTTCTCGCTGGATAATGCGCTCCACTGGCAGGGTGGGCCTCCCGCGACTACGCCGCAGGAGACCATCGACACCGGGACGCATGGAACGGTTGTCGCAGGTACACCCATCGTAGGCGGTCAGAATACGGCCATCTGGACTTCGGTCTTCCTCAGCGGTCCACCCGACATGGGCAGCGTGTTCATCATCGAGGACTTTGAGGTGGAGTTCCGCTTCGAGGGGCCGCTGAACCAGAACTGTAATGTGCTGTTGGTACGCCCACCGCGCCCAACACCCACGAATACCCCCATCCCGACCGCCGGGCCATCGCCCACGCGGACACCGGACTGCGCCACGGCACAGGATATCTCTATACTGGGAAGTAATGGCGTAGCGACTATCGGTTACGACACATTCGATGGTTCCATGTACTTCACCATCGTTAACAGTGGCTCACGTCCGACTTATATGACTGGCTTCTCGTTCGTCTGGCCTTCGCCTACACATCCGCAGATTGGTCGCCAAGCCGGTGACTACTACCTGACCCGCGTCACGGTCGGTGGTGATGGCCCGGCGGACATCAACACGACACTGGTCTGGAGCGCCGCTGGTGGGCGCGACCAGACGGGCAATACCAGCACAACCGCTCCGTACCCCCCCGGCACGGTCAGCACCAGTGGTGAAGGCACTTGGCAGCAGAATGCGGTCATCCCGCCCGGTCAAACCCGTGTCTACTTCGATTTCGACGGGTTCCCCGGCAGCTTCCCGAACGCCGTCCCGCAGCTCAGGAACTTTCACTTCAATGGCACGCTGTTCTATGTTGGCTGTCCGACCACGGGTGGTCCCGGCGGCGGTGGCCCCGGCTCGGTTCCGACAGGCGTGATTGGGGTGCAAATCCCGTCACCGACGACGACCAACACGCCGCGCCCGACGAATCCGCCGCAGCCGACCAACACCAACACGCCCATTACCCCGACGCAGCCGCGTACCCCGACCGCGACCCGTACCCCGACGCGGACGCTCACGCCGTCGAATACGCCGCTGCCGCCCACTCGCCCGCCGATTGGTGGTCTGACGCCGACCGCTGGTGGTGGTGGTGAGGACTAAACACCAAGACCCGCGCAGCCTGCCTCATCCTAGGGGTGGGGTAGGTTGACCCGAAAGACGCACAAAAAGACCGCCGTTGGCATAAACCAACGGCGGTCTTTTCGTAATGGCTTGGGAAGTTAGGCAGGGAACAGGCCAGCTCGCCGCAGCTTGTTGGTGATGATGCGGCGCGTGTCGCGCATCGAGTCCTCAATGTTGACGAAACCCAGCCAAGCCGTCATCAGGCCGAAGATGAACCCGGTCACCACGCGCAGCAGTGGGGTAGTCTCACGCGGAGGCCACCAACTGAATGGAGGATAGCCCAGCATCTGGCTGAAACCGTCTAGCCCAATCGGGCCGAGGCCGATGAAGATGTAGAGCAGAATGGGGATAGGACGCAGTTTGCGGCGCACGACCGGGACGCTGTAGACCAGACCAGCCACCAAGAAACCCCAGTAGATGCTGACATCGCGCTCGCACACAGTCATTTTGTAGCCCATCTGCTCGTTGCCGATGAAACTGGCCGAGACCAATTGCAGCCGGGCGAAATTGACCGAACTGAGCGTATCGGTTGGCGTCAGGTTGTCGGGGATGGTAATGGGGGCGTACTCCCCGTTTAGCTCGATACCGGCGAACTCGGCCATGGTGGTGACGCCGAACGGCGGCACAGGCAGCACCCCTGCCACCATATTGTCCAGCGTGTTGGAGCGCCCTGCATACGACTCGAAGGAGCGCAGGCCGGTATACGACGCGACATCTGCCAGCGGGTAGGCGGGCTGCTCGCCGTAAAGGAAGAAGGACCGGAACGGGAAGCGGTGGCACATTGGCGAATACAGGTTATAAACGGCCTGTGCCGCGTCGGTTGCGCCCAGCCGCATGAGGGTCGGCGCGACGAACGGTAAAATGGACCAGACAGCGAAAAATGCCACCACACCCTTCAGCCAATGCCGGGTCAGCCCCAGAGTCCAGAAGTTTAGTCGTACAGCCCAAGACATAACAGTATCCAGCTTCTTTAATCGTCGAGTAGGGGGATAATCAGGCGTTCCAGCACCGCGAGGTCGGCGGGGCCATAGACGATAGACGCGATACGCCCATCCGCCGCAACGATAACGGTCGTGGGCTGACCGCGCAAGCGGTAATCCGCCGCTGTGCGCCCGTCCGCGTCCAACACGAGGGGAAAGGTGAGCGCCAGTCGGTCCGCCCATGTGTTTACCGCTGCCGCCGGTTCACCCAAGTTCACGCCGACCACGCGCAGTCCGCGCCCTTCGTAGCGCTCGTACAGGGCTTGCAGCGCGGGCATCTCGACCTCACACGGTACGCACCATGTCGCCCAGAAGTTGACGACCGTGGCACGGCTCGCGCTGTCGGCCAGCGTGACCGGCTGACCGTCGGCGTCTGGCAGCACAAACGGTGGCGCAAGCGCCCCAATCACCGGCGCAACCAATTCACCACCGATGACGCCGATCCGGATGTACTCGGCGCGGTCGGGCAGGCCAGCGCTGACCATCAATACGGCAGCGGCAGCGAACAATAGGACGGCAGCGGCGCTATACAACCACCGTCGCTGGGCTAGAATCATAACTTATTTCCCGTACCGATAGACCAGAAAGGGTGTTTCGCACCTATGGACGCGCTGACGTTAGAGGAATATACCTGCCGGACGTGGCCGACGCTGGAAACCGTCGAGTTGGACGGTTGGCTGCTGCGCTTTGCAGAGGGTGTCACTGGGCGCTCGAACGCCGTCTACCCGCTGTACCCGTCTAAGCGCGACACGCCAGAGAAAATCGCCCAAGTCGAGACGCACTACCAACGCCGTAATCTGCCGCCCAACTTCAAGCTGGCCGTGCCGCTGCACCAGACCCTCGACGCGCTGCTCGACCAGCATGGTTATGAGTTATACAACCGGTCGCTGGTCATGGCGCGGCCTCTGACAAACGGTGACATACCAGAACCGGCGCATCCTGTTACCATTGAGGCGTTTAGCGAGGTGTGGCTGGCCGATTATGGCCGAATTAACGCGGCGCGGGCGGCACAGCTCCCGGTGATGGGGCAGTTGCTGACCGCCCCAGTTGGCCAGCGCGTGTATGCGTCGGTGTGGGCAGACGGACAGCGCATGGCCGTCGGCGTGCTGTCGTGGGCGCGGGCGTATGGCGGCCTGTACTGCATGGCGACTGACCCCGCGTACCGAGGGCAGGGGATGGCACGCAGCGTGGCGGCGGCGCTCCTGACCGAGGCCGTCCAGCGTGGGGTGAAGACCGCCTTTTTACAGGTTGAGGCGCAGAATCAACCCGCTTTAGCAGCCTACCGGCGCAGTGGTTTTACGGATGCATATCCCTACCATTACCGCCGTAAGCCTGTCGAGAGGTAGGCTGGTCACGGGTCGGTTATGACGCGGTAATCGCGCCTGTTACCGGCGCGTCTAACATGATATGGTTTAAGGAAAACAAACAGCCGCCTAACCTAGTTTGGGGTGGGCGCGCCCACACCCTCGTGACAGCAAGGAACACACAACATGACAACCCTAACCCCGTTCGATTGGTCGGCACAGCGGATTATTGTCACCGGCGGCTCTGGCTTCTTGGGCCGCAACGTGGTGGCACAGCTCAAGGCACTGGGCGCTGCCGAGGTGGTCGTCCCGCGCAGCGCGGACTACGACCTGCGCGTGCCAGAGGCAGTACGCGCTTTGTATGCCGACCACCCCCACACCACGATGGTCGTCCATCTTGCCGCGAAGGTCGGTGGGATTGGCGCAAACCGGGCACACCCGGCGCAGTTCTTTTACGATAACCTGATGATGGGGACGCTAACGCTCGACCAAGCCTACCGCGCCGGGGTCGAGCGTTTTGTCGGCGTCGGGACCATCTGCGAATACCCCAAGATCACACCCATCCCGTTCCGCGAGGATGACCTGTGGAACGGCTACCCAGAGGAAACCAACGCCCCGTATGGGGTCGCCAAGCGCGCCCTGCTGGTGCAGAGCCAGACCTATCGCCAAGAATACGGTTTCCGCGCCATCCACGTCCTGCCGACCAACCTGTATGGGCCGGAAGACAACTTTGACCTAGAGACCTCGCACGTCATCCCGGCGCTGATTCGCAAGATGCATGAGGCCAAGCGCGATGGGCGCTCGTCGGTCACGCTGTGGGGCGACGGGTCACCGACGCGCGAGTTCCTGTATGTTAAGGACGCAGCGCGTGGAATTGCGTTGGCCGCCGCCCACTATGACTCGGCGGAGCCGGTCAATATCGGCAGCGGGGTCGAAATCCAAATCCGCGACCTTGCTGAGATTATCCGCCGCGAGACCGGCTTCGACGGCGAAATCGTCTGGGACAGCGAAAAGCCCAACGGCCAGCCGCGCCGCAACATTGATGTCAGCCGCGCCGCCGAGTCATTCGGTTTCCGTGCCGAGACCTCGTTTGAGGACGGCCTTCGCGAGACCACCCAGTGGTATCTCGCTCAGGTGGGCGAGGGCGTGTAGGGACTGGTTAGAAAAAAGTGCAAAAGCCGCGATGCCAGTATGGTCGCGGTTTTTGCATACCCTAATTTTGTGAAAACCTTTACGGTTACTCTAAAAACGCGCTTGATATAATGTTTCAGGATACCCTATCGCATATTGGACGTGTATCCATCATCGTTTACTCTATTTTGCCAAAGGTACACCGCCTAATGTCTTTCACCGTCGAAAAGCTGCCCAACGACCCTGTTATCGTCCAGACCTTCAATGAGGATTACGACCTCGCCAATGAGATTAAGCTCTCAAACGCCAAGATGTTCGAGACCCTTGATGCTGTCACCGAAGAAAAGGTTTACTTGGTGGATGTGTTCAAGTTTGACATCAGCTTTGAAGACATTATCAAAGGCGCGAACATCGTCGCACGCGGTGAGCGCCCGCTGTGGCACCACCCCAAGCTCAAGCAGATTATCTTGGTGACCGAAGACTCCGCCCTGCGCTTGGCGGCTGAAGGTATGGAGTCCTCGGTGTTTGGCGGCCTAAAGATTCCAGTGTTCTCCACGGTCGAAGAAGCATTGGTCTACACCCGCGCTAACCCGTAAGTCATAAATCCCCCTCAAATTGAGCATCGCGCTCAGGGCTGAACCCCCAGTTTCTCCGTACAATGGAAATCTGGGGGTTTTTGATTGCCAGTTTGGGAGGGGAACTATGCAGGTACAGACCTACGACGACCCACACGCATGGTATGCGCGGGCCGAGCCGTTTTTGCTGCTGCGGGAGGCGCGCCACAATTTGATGTTGGGTCTCAGCCATACCCTGCGTCAAACGCCGGGCGTGTATGAAGGGTTTTTCTTGGCTGTGGTCGAGGATGCAGCGGGGGAGGTGGTCGGCGCAGTGCTGCGAACGCTGCCCTACAACGCCATCCTCTCGCACTTCACCGACACCAACGCGATTTCGTTGGTCGCTCAGACCTTGTACGACCGTTTCGGCGTGCTGCCGGGCGTGTCGGGTGCGCCGACCGAGGCCGAGCCATTTGTGGCGACGTGGCAGGCGCTGACTGGCGCAGGGGCGACCGTCGCTATGCCAGAGATGATTTACGCGCTGGAGCAGGTTATCCCGCCCGCGCCCGTGCCGGGGGGGCTGCGCCCCGCGACCGAGGCCGATAAGCCGCTGATGGCGCGCTGGCACTACAACTTCATGGTCGATGCGACGCCGTGGGCTGGCCCCGACTATGAGCGCAGCCAGCGCTGGGCCGAAAACGCGATTGCTAGCAGTGTGCGCCGCGTGTTCTTCTGGGAGGTGGACGGTCAGCCGGTTTCGATGGTGGGGGCAACCGGTCCGACACCCAATGGCATCCGCATCGGGCCGGTCTATACGCCGCCAGAGGTGCGGGGCAGGGGGTACGCCAGCGCCATGACGGCAGGCCTCAGCCAACTTTTGCTAGATGAGGGGCGCAGGTTCTGCTTCCTCTATACCGACGCCAATAACCCGACTTCTAACAAGATTTACCGCGCCATCGGTTACGAATACGTGTGCGATTCGGTGGTGATGCACTTCAATCCACCGACCCCGTGAGGTTTTTGTAACAGACCGCCATTTGTGCGATAATGGGTGGCTAAATCTTGCATCATGACCTGCGGTTTCTGAACCCGCCGAGAGGTGAACCGGTATGGCCGAGTCCCCCGCGTTCTATATCCGCCCGCTAACCCCAAAAGACCGGGGATGGGTCGCGCAGTTCATGGATAACCACTGGCACTCGACCAAAATCGTCTCACGCGGGCAGGTCTACTACGGCCACCTGCTGGACGGGTTCGTTGCGTTTGAGGGGACCGACCCCGGCGAGGACGCGCCGCCGGGAAAGGTCGTCGGGCTGGCGACCTACCGTCTGGATGGGGCGTCGTGTGAGCTGATGACAATCGACAGCCTGACGCCCCGGATTGGGATTGGGTCGGCGCTGGTCGATGCCGTCCGACAGGCGGCAAGCCGGGCGGGCTGCAAGCGCTTGTGGCTGATTACCACCAACGACAACACCTACGCGCTGCGCTACTATCAAAAGCGCGGCTTCCACCTAATCGCCGTCCACGTCAATGCGCTGGAGGCCGCCCGCCGCCTGAAGCCGCAAATTCCGATTACTGGACAGGACGGTATCCCGCTGCGCGACGAACTGGAACTCGAATTGCCGCTGTAAACAGTGATACAATAGCGTGCCGAGTGAGAAACGAGAAAACGCAAGATGGCACGAAAACCACTGGTAGCCCTCGTGGGCCGACCCAACGTGGGCAAAAGCACGCTGTTTAACCGGCTGGTCGGCGAACGCCTAGCCGTGACCAACCCTATCCCCGGCACAACCCGTGACCGGCTGCACGGCGAATCCTATTGGAACGGCGTGCATTTCCGCGTGGTCGATACCGGCGGTATCGAAATCTACCAGCCGAAAGGCACCCGCGACGAAAACCCGCTGGCCGAAGGCAGTGTCCAGTTTATTCCTCTCATCCGCCAGCAGGCGATGATTGCGATTGAACAGGCTGACGTGATTGTCTTGGTGGTCGATATCCACCACGGCATTACCGCCGCCGACCGCGAGATTACCGAAATCCTGCGCCGCAGCAGCAAGCCCGTGGTGGTGGCCGCCAACAAAGCCGACAACCTGACGGGCGCGGATGCTGACCACTACGAATTCTACGCGCTGGGCGTCGGTGAGGTTGTACCGTGCAGCGCCGTCCACGGTGTCGGCGTCGGTGACCTGCTCGATGAGGTCATTGCGGTGCTGCCGGAAGGCGATTGGATGCGGGATGAGTCGCCAGAAAACGACCATCTGCACATCGCCATTGTTGGGCGTCCCAATGCTGGGAAATCGACCCTCATCAACAAGCTCATCGGTGAAGAGCGCGTGATTGTATCGCCGCACGCCGGG
>JALONW010000336.1 GCA_025454725.1 Anaerolineae bacterium | reverse complement strand
CAGGTGGCCGCCGCTGACGGTGAACTCACGCTTGGGCAGCCCCGGCTGTTCGATGCTGACGCGCAGGGCAGGTTTGTCCGGGCGCACCGACCCACTCAGGCAGACCGCTGTCCCCAGTTCAGCATAGCCGCCTTCGTCCAGCACCTGCACGACTGCCTCAGCGCGGGTGGCGGCCACTGCGCCCAGCGCCGAGGTCAGGCCATAGGGGTCAGCGTACAGCCGCACCACCCCAGCCATCTGGAGCGCGTCGATGCCCAGCAGGGCGGTGTAGCTGTCGCTGCCAGTGTCGTTGAAGGCTGCCCCGCCGAGGATGAGCGCATCGGCTTCCGGTGCGCCGCCCAGCCCGGTATCGTGCGCCATCAGGCCAGCGGCAGCGCGCACCAGTGCATGTTCGATGTAAAGTTCGCGCAGGCTGGCCGGCACGAGCATCGGGCGCAGCGACTTGTTGGCGGTGTAGTCATGGATTTCGTCGGCGCTGGCCTCAAACGGGAGGAAGCGCCGCACGGTTTCGATGCCTGCCGCCGAGACCAGAGCGCGGGCGTTGTGGCCGAGGCCGAGGTCGGTACGGATGGCGAACTCGGTCTCCTTCTTGGGCGCGGCGACCGCCAAGACCGTGGCCGCGCTGCCGATGTCGAGCGAAATCACCCGCTGACGGCGCACCTGTGCGAGGTAGCCTGCGACGGTGACGTAGCCGCGTGCTGAGGGCATCACGCCGCCGACCGCCAGCGACGACAGCTCCGAAAAGCCATAGCCGCGCAGTTCAGCGTAGCGGTTGAACGCCCGCGACAGCATCGCCCGCGCCGGTGACACATTTTCATCCACGAGGTCGGGGCGGACGTTCTCGGCCAGCAGCACCTCGGCGACCCCCTCAAACTCAGTGATGACCGCCTGTTGCAGCGCTGCGTTGCCCGCATAGATGACCGTCGGACGGCGACGGCGGTCCATCAACGAGACGGCCAGCCGCACCGTCTCGACCAGCCCGGCCACCGGCACCGACGCGCCGCCGTCGGTGCCGCCGACCAGCAGCACGACATCGGGGTACGAGTGGATGACCGCGTTCAGCCGGTCTTCTGAGGTGCGCCCGTCGGCGAGGTGCAGTGTCTCGAACACGTTGACATAGGTGTTGGAAAGCGACTTGAGCGCACTGGCGAGGCTGAGGGACGGCATCAGACCGACAACCACCGCCCGCAGCGGTCGGCCACCGCTGGCCGTCACGACAAAGGTATCGACGCCGGAACGGTCTACCTGTTCAGGCGAGATGACGCGCCCATCCGGATTGGTGAACGTGCGCCCACTGGATTCGGTCAGCAGGTTCAGCACGCGGCTGAGGCCGACTGTGACATCTTGCAACGGGAAACCGTCGGTGGTTCGCGTGCGGGCAAACCCAACCAACTGGTACGTCCCCGCCACTTGGTCAATCAACACAGCGCGGGTGTGGACGCTGCCAAAATCTACCGCCAAAATCGACATAACTGGCCTACCCCCCACCCAAGCGCGACAGTACAAACCCGACCCGTTCGCTGAACACCGTCAGGCTGCTCAGGACCGCCGCCGCGTAGAGCGTCCCCAGCGTCACGGCCACCACGCCCTCACCGACTACCGCCATCGCTGCGACCGGCAGGCTGCGCCGGGTTTGGCCGCTGGGCATGGGCTTGGCGAGGTACATGAAGTAGAACAGCGAACAGATGACCCCAACCACCGCAAACAGAAAGTCCGGCAGGCTGAGGCCGGGGCGCGTCGGTTCCAGTGCCAGCGGGATGAGCGTCCCGCTGACCGCACCGAGCAACGCCACTGCTGCGCCGACACCAATCAGCAGCGCCATTGTCAGCCCCGCCAGCCAGCCCAGCGGCCCCGCCCCCTTCAAGATGAGCAGACCGCCCAGCACCAGCGGGATGAAGCCCAAAATCATCTGCAACAGGTTGCCGCTGAAGACCGTCTCGGCCAGCCACGGCAGCAGCACGCTGTTATAAGTGATGACCGCGATATAACCGGCGCTCAGGCCGACGAACACATAGACTGCCAGCCGGTAGAGGACGTTATCCCCCAACAGGTAGCTGAACACCATCAGCGTCAGGATGAAGCCCGCCCAAAGACCCACGTCTTGCAGCACCTTAACGCCTCCTCCGCAGGATAATCTGGAACACACCGACCACACAGCCCACCGTAATCAGGATGGCCGCGACGACCGCGCCCAGCGCCACCGAGTCCCAGCGGCGCTCCAATGTGGCAGCATCGCGCAGCGGCGACGCCTGCGCGACCCCAGCCGCCCCCACGCGCACATCTGGCATGGACGAGCCGCTTTCATCGGTCAAGCGCGCGCGTGAGGCCGCCACCCATAGGCGCACACCCTCCGGCAAGATGACCTCGACCCATTCTTCGTCATCCGAGATGCTGGCTACCGCGAACTGCGCACCCGGCGCGACCACGGTGATGACATCGAAGTCCGTGCCGGGACCGTTCCGCAGGTTGATGCGGGTCGTGCCGGTCATCACCGCAAACTGTCCGGTCGGGCTGGTCGCACCTGCTGATTCAGCGGTCGGCTCGGCCTCTGGCGTCGCGCTCAGGTCGGCCTCAGGTGTGGTTTCGTCACCGGTCGGCGTGCCTTCTGGCGTGACTTCCTCCGTTGCTGCGGTTTCCGGCTCCTCCGTGACCTCTGGGACAGCGGTCGGCGGTGGGGTGGGGGTCGGCGTGGGCGGAATGAAGATAAACTCTTCCAGCGGATACTGGGTATCGAGCTGGCGGGTGTAGGTCATCCCGTCACGCAGGCCAACCCATATCCGCCCACCGGTAAGCTGGGCATACGGGGCGGACAGCGGCGCGGCCCCGGCGGTGACGGCATAGACCAGCGGGAGGCGCACCACCGGCGCGACCTGCTCCGCCCACGTCCGCACCGCGTCTGAACGGTCGGTCAGGATGACCGCCCCGGCGAAGTCATTCAGGCTTCCCATGTCGAGGCCAGTCGGCTGGCCGTCGATGTCATTCGCCAGCAGCGGCGCGAGGTCGCGCACCAGCGCCTGCGTGCCGACCGCATCACCCAACAGGAAGCGACCGACGACGTAATCGACGTTGCGCTGCCGTCCCTGCCCAACCTCATCGGCCAAGCGCCCGACGTATTGCAGCGTCACGGGGTCAGTTCCGACGATGACCGGCTTGACGCCACGCACGAACAAGTGGCGCAGCAGCGGTGTCACCAGCGGGTCAAGTTCGGCGATAGCGCCGGGGTTGTAGTCCACGCTGACCAGCACCATGCTCCCAGTGGGCAGCGAGTCGATGAACGCATAGGCGGTGCCGCCCGTGCTGGACGGCGCGAAGGCCGCTGGGGGCTGCACCCCGACCCTTAGGGCGTCGGAGTCGTTAATCAGTGGCAGGACGACCGCCGCCGTGAGCAGCGCGACCATCAGCAGGCGCGCCACCACCGGCCAAATGCGGCGTGGACGCGGGCGCAGGCCCGTGGGCGCGACTGCTTCACCGCCCTCGACACTGGCTCCAGTCAGGCCGGCGAGGTTTCGCAGCAGTTCCGCGCCCTTGCGCTGCCCATCGGTCAGCCCGACCGGGGCTGCCACCTGCGGTGGTGTGGTGGCCGCCTGAATCATCGGCATAATTGCGGGTGAGGCGGCGACCGCCGAGGTACTGATGCCCGCCAGTTCATCGTGCAGGGCGCGCAGCTCATCGGGCAGCTCGTCCAGCGGCACGTCTTGCTGTTGGCGCAGCAGCGAGGCCGCCGAGTTGTCGCTGACCGACACCCCGCGCAGGAATTCCGGCAGCGGCGGCGCGTCGTCCGCTGGTTGCAGCGGGCCAGTCGAGCCGGGTGGCCTCGTCGGCGCGGCGGGCGCAGAGGGTTCCCTCAGCAGCGCCTCTAGGTCAAGCGGTTCCGAGTCCTCTGCGCCTGAGATGAGGTCATCGGACGCCAGCGAGTCGAGGAACGAGTCGAAGCCAGGGTCGTCGCGGCGCTCGGGCGCGGCGGCGGCCGGCGGGACAACCGACGGCGGGGGAAGCTGTGGCGCGGCGGGCGTTATCGGTTCATCGTCATCAACGATGGATGCAGCGGCAGCGCCCAGCATGGCCGAGAAATCAAACGCAGCATCCGGCTCTGGCGACGGCGCATCGAAGATGGGCGAATAGGTGTCGGACGGCACATCGTCCTCTGCTGCGCCGCCACCCATCAGCAGGTCGAAATCGGGCATCTCGAAGCCGTCAGGGTCAGCAGGCGAGTCCGTCCCGCCCGGCGGCTGAGACAGCATCCCGGTCTGGACAGGCGTCCCACCTTCTAACAGGCTCAACAGGTCAATGTCGGAGCCGGAGCCGCCCGCCGAGTTGAGCAGGTCGGCCAGCAGCGGGTCAGTGGTCTCGCCGGGGACGGCGGTCACGTCCAGCAGGCTGGCGAGGTCGTCATCCACGCGCCCCTGTTCCTGTGTCCGCATCCAATCCGGCATGTCATCAGCAGGGACGGAGGGCGGAGGACTAAAGGCAGCAGTGGGGGCAGCGGGAGCTTCATCGACGCCGAAATCGAGGTCATCAAATGAGGCCTCCCCTGCGCCGAGGTCATCGGCGTCCTGAAGCCACGGCGGCAGGAACGACTCCTCATCACCCGGCGCGCTCATCTCATCGGCCACGGCTTCCGCCGCTTGGATGGCCTCTTCTGAGGTCTCGTCGGCCTCAGCCAGCCACGGCGCGATGTCCTCACCCCCGCCGACCTGTTCGGCGTCAGGGGCGGCCATGCCCAGCCACGCCGGGACCTCTGCGGATGGGCTGGGCGTGGGCGGCGGCTCGAATGACACACCAAAATCCAGCCCAGCGGCGGGCGGCGTGCCGAAGTCGAGGCCGCTGTCCTGCGTTAGGGGGGATTCTTCACCTTCTGGCGCGCTGGCTTGCAGCCACGCCGGTATCTCATCGGTGATGATGGCCGGGTCGTCGGTGATGCGCGGCATGAGGTCA
>JALONW010000335.1 GCA_025454725.1 Anaerolineae bacterium | reverse complement strand
CTACCAGTTCAACCAAGTGGGGACTGGGCCTTATCGCTTCGTCGAATACATCCCGGACGAGCGCTTGGTCATCCGGCGCAACCCGGCCTATGCGTGGGGGCCGTCCTTCTATCAACCGCCAGCGCAGGGACAGATTGACGAGGTTGAGTTCCGATTCTTCCGTGACCCGGCTACGCGGTTGGCTGCACTGGAGCAGGGTATCGTGCAGGTGATGGGTGAAATCCCGCCGGGTGATGCGCGGGTGCTGATTGGTAATACCAGCTTTCGCATCGTCAGCACAACGGTAGCGGGACAGCCGGACCAGCTTTTGATGAATACGGCGCGCCCGCCGCTGGATAATCGTAGTTTCCGCCAAATTCTGTTGTTGGGGACAAACCGGGCGGCGATTGTGGACAGCCTATATCAGGGCTTTGCCAATGCGGCTGAGGGCGTGGTGACTACGGGGACACAGTTCTATAATCCCGTCTTCAGCGGCCTGTACCCCTTTGACTTACAGCAAGCGCGGGCACTGATGTCAACACTGGGCTATGTCGATGCCGACAACAACGGCTACTTGGACACCCCAGACGGGGATTTGACGCTGACGATGATTGTTCCGCCGTGGGGGGAATACCGTCAAGTCGCGCAGTTCTTACAAGACCAATGGGGGAATCTCGGCATCGGGCTTAATCTCGTGAGCGTGCCGGATTTCCCAACATTGTTAAGTGAGGTCGGGGAAGGAGAATATCATCTTGTGCCGTTCAACTCGTATGGGGTTGACCCAGCCTTCCTCAGTACATATTACACCACGGAGGGAACCCGTAACTTCACTGGCTACAGCGACCCAAACCTTGACGCGCTGCTGTTTGAAGCCCGGCGGCAGCTTGACCCTGCAGTACGGGGTGAATTCTACAGCCAAGCCCAGACACTAATGGCAGAGCAAGCGCTGATTCTGCCACTCCGTGACCGGGTGAACCTAACGGGGGTCTCAGCGCGGGTGGAAAACCTGCAATACGACAGCTACGGGTGGTACCCCATCCTGTATAACGCCAGCTATCAGCCCTGACGATTGAGACCGGACCTGTGATGACCGTCGTCCGGGGCTTGATAGGCGTGTGGCTGGCGGTGACGGTCGCATTCTTCCTGCTGCGCGCACTGCCGGGCGACCCCATCAGCGCGACGTTGGTTTCAGCGGGTGTTTCAGCTTCGTTGATTGAAGACCGGCAGCGGGCGCTTGGACTCGACCAGCCAATCGGCTTCCAGTATGTGACGTACCTCGGCCAAGTGAGCCGGGGCGACCTCGGCGCATCACTGATTACGGGTGAGGCGGTCGGTGGGATGATGACGGCACGGGCGGGGAACACGCTTCGGCTGGCAATTACGGCTTTTGCGGTATCGCTGGTTGGTGGCGTTGCACTGGGGAGTGCAGCGGCGCTGTCTCAGCGATGGGGTCCAGCCCTGCGAATTCTCATTGATGGGTTGGTTGCGATACCTATCTATGTCTCGGCGACACTAGTGGTGGCGTTGGGCGGAATTGCTGGAGCGTGGGGAGCGGTCGCGGTGCTAGGGATGCAAGGCGCGGGTGTGATTGCCAATGTGCTGTGTTTGGCGCTGATTGAACAGTCTGGGCAGGGGTATATCCTGTCGGCATATGGCAAGGGTTTACCCCGATGGGCGATTTTTCTACGCCACCGACTGCGGCCTGTGGTCTACAGCATCGTGCCAGTGGCGGTGCTGCAATTTGGGTTCCTACTTGGGGGGACAGTCATCACTGAAACGGTGTTCGCGCAGGCCGGGCTGGGTCAATCGCTGCTTGACGGGGTGCTGCGGCGCGATTATCCGGTCGTGCAGGGTTGGGTGTTGCTGATGGTGGTCATCCAAAGCGGGATACAGATGCTGGGCGATGGATTGGCGGCATGGCTTGACCCGCGCATTCGTGAACGGGTGATGTAATAGGATGGCGCGTGCTGTTTTGGTCGGCCTTTTGGCGATGGTCTTGGTCGGGGGTTGGTTTGCGCCATATGACCCTTTAGATACGAGGCCGGAGCGCGCAGCTCAGCCCCCTTCCGGTGAGTTTTGGCTGGGAACCGATACGCTAGGCCGTGACGTGTTGAGCCGTGTGTTGAACGGCGGCGGGCTGACCCTGCTGTTGGGCGTGGGGGCGGCATGTGTAGCGGTCATCTGTGGGGTAGTACTTGGTTTGGGGCGTGGACTGGGCGGGAATGCCGTTCGCAGCGTTTTGAGCGTCATTGAAGTGGTGCTGCTGTCCCTGCCGCCGTGGTTGGTGGCGTTGGTGTTCGTCGCAGGGATGGGCGCACGCTGGGAGTCGGTGATTTGGGGGGTGGGTGTCACGCAAATTGCGCCCTTTGGTCGATTGGTCGGGGTCTGGTCGGCGTCGGTTAGCCGCCAGCCATATGTGATGGCGGCGCAGTCAGTGGGCGCAGGCCGTCTGTACATCGCGCTGAGGATCATCCTGCCGAATATGCTTCCTTTGGTGGTCGGGGCGGCGTGCAGTACATTGTCGTACTGCCTATTGTTCAGCTCTGGTCTGACGTTTTTGGGGCTGGGAGGGTCGCTGTCCAGCCCGGAGTGGGGCGTGATGATTGCCGAGGGACGGACGGCCATCCGCTACGCGCCGTGGATAGCCTTGCCGCCTGCGCTGCTGCTGACGGTGTTAATTGCCAGTCTAAACGCAGTCGGGCGCTGGTTTAGCCTGCGCGGATGGTCGTCATCTGGGGATTTTGGCCGGTAAGTGCGGTGTGCAACACACCGGGGGTTAGGCCGTCTAAGATGTGAATGGTGACACCGGGCAGTGTTTCGACCAACGCGACCATATCAGCAACTTTGGTGAGCATCCCGCCGGTGACATCTGTCCCACGTGAGCCAGAAATGCCGGCTTGGGCGTCGCTAAGGGTAGCGGGAGTAATCAAAGGGATGACCTGACCGGCGAGGTCGAGGACACCGGGGACTTCACCCACAAGGAAAATTTCGGTGACGGGCAGCGTCTTGGCGAGGTGCGTAAACAGCGATTCGGTCGAGATAATTGTTCCGCCGCGCAGCAAGTCAAAAGCGACATCGCCGTAGACCAGCGGAATGATACCGGCGTCTAAGGCGCGTTGGATAGTTTCGGTGTCCATCGACAGTGGTACACCATCGGAGGCCGCCAGCGAGGCGGAAGGCTGGATACGCATCACAGTGAGGCCAGCGTCGTTAAGCGTATGAGCGACCAACCGGTTCAGTTCGGCGGCGACACGGGCAACCTCAGCAAACCCGCGCCATTGCTCTGGTGTGCGGACGCCATTAATGGTGTCGTGGCGCTTGGCGGCAAAATGGCCAAAGGAGCCGCTGCCGTGGCCGAGGATGATGGGGGTGGGGCGCTGTGCGATGGCCTTCGCCAGTTCATGCGCGATGCGCGTCATGACCTCGGCGCGAAAACTTTGTTCGACCGTCTTGTCGGTAATGAGGGAACCGCCGAGTTTTACCATCGTCAGCATTGGTTTTGCTCCGGTTTGGGTTTAAGCGGGCGGAGTAAGGGTGGTGGGGATGACCCGTACCGCCCCAGTACGAATCAGGGCTTGAGCGACGGCCTGCTCGGTTTCTGGTGTGACCAGCGCAATCATGTTTCCACCGCGCCCACCACCAGATAATTTTGCGCCTAACGCCCCAGCATCCAGCGCAGCGGCGACGAGCGAGTCGAGTTCAGTGGATGAAACGGTCAACTGCTGAAGCAGGCGGTGGTTTTCAAGCATCAGACCGCCGAGTTTGGCGGTATCGCCTTGCATAAGGGCCGTGTGGGCGGCGCGCACCACATCACCGACCGCCTCAATCAGCGGAAAAGCGCGCTGCGGGTCTGTCTCGGTCAGTTTGCGGACATCGCCGACCGATTCACGGGTGAGCGCTGAGACGCCGGTATCGGCAATCAAGAGGTGGATAGGCGCACCGACGGTGAAGGTGGTAGGCGATTGTCCCCGGATGAAGTAGACCGGCTGAGCGTAGACAATCACGGTGTTGTCGATGCCGCTGGGCGTGCCATGGTGGATACGCTCGACCTCATAGACCAGTGCGTTGAGTGACTCATTGGGGATCGTGTGGCCGAGGGCAGCAGCGACTGCACGCCCAAGCGCCGCCGAGACCGCTGCACCACTGCCAAGACCGCTGGCAACCGGGATAGTCGAATTAATGGTAAAGCGCATGGCCGGTCCACGCTGGCCAAAATGAGCAGCGGTGCTGGCGACCATCCGCAGCAGCGGGTCGAGTAATTCATTGTGTGAAACATTAGCAGGGAGGGTCTTGAGCAGGTCACTCCCCTCAATGATGGTGGTCGTGTCCGGGACCGCCTCAACTGTTACGCCTAGGCTTGTAACCGGCACGGCGAGGGCTGGTTGGCCGTAAACGACAGCATGTTCACCAAACAGGATAATCTTGGCGGGCGCGCTGGTGCGGATGCTATTGAGGAATGACATAGAGAATCACAATGAACGAGAGCGCAAACAGAACGATGTCGATTTGAAGTGGGCGGTCCTTGAGCAGCACCTCATCGGGTGCGCCGGTCTCACCCTGCACATAGATAAGATAGAGGTAACGGAACAGCCCGTACAGCACGAATGGGACGGTCGCCATGGCGAGGTTGGTTTGGGCGAGAATGGGCGACGGCGTCTCGATGGTGTAGAGAATATAAGTGATAAGTGTG
>JALONW010000334.1 GCA_025454725.1 Anaerolineae bacterium | reverse complement strand
AAATTGTTCCCGATAGTGAAGCCGACCCCGCTTTGCTCATCGAAGGACATGAATTAGAGGTATTGGTACGTTCTGCTCTCGACCAGCTTCCGCCGCCGCAGCGCGCCGTGGTGGTGATGTACTACTACCTCGACTACAGCGAAGGCGATATCGCTAAGGCGTTGGAGCGACCGCTGGGGACGGTCCGCTGGCAGCTTTATACCGCCAAGAAACATCTAAAGGGGCTGCTGCGCCGGGAGGTAGAACCATGAGCGATGAACAAATCAAGCAGGCGATGAAGCGCATCGCCGAAAATGACATTGGAGATGACATGAACCGTTGGCAAGATATTTACCGCAAGATGGACGTACCTAAGCCGCGTGCTGTGCGCCAGCTTTCACGCGTGGCTGCGATGGTTGCGGTCATGGCGCTGGGGTTGGTTTTGACCGGCCTCTCGGCCTATGCGTTTTACCGATACGCCCAATCCGACGGCGGCCTAAACGCCGTAGACGAGGCCGGACTCGCGCAGGAAATCAACGTCAGTCAGACCATCGACGGGATTACCGTCACCCTTGAGCGCGCTTACATCGATAGCAACCGTTTTGCGGTTTGGTTTAACCTTGCCGGGTTTGACATCCCGGCAGATTCCACCATTTTGAGCGGGCTGTACGACCACGAGGTGACGTATGCCGATGGGCGTGGGTTCGCCCAGATGGTCGGCGCTGGCGGCAGTTCCGGCAGTTCTGAGTGGGTCGATGGGGTGATGTACAACGTCCTTACCATCAACCACACCGAATCTCTGCCCGATGACAGCATGTTTGAACTGGTCTTTACGCTGAAGCCGCCCAACCAACCGCCTTACATCATTCCGGCGGGGGTGGAGTTTGAAGGGGCTATCTCAGAGGAGTACCGCAGTGATGTGATGCTGCCCGGTAGGTTCTCGTTTGACCTGAGCCTGCCCGTCTCAGCACCGATTGAGCTGGAACCCGCGCTGACCGTGACGACCAATGACGTGGCGATGACGCTGGACTATGTGGCAGTGGCGGCTTCAGCCACGGTGATTCAGGTCTGCTATGACCTGCCGACGCCGCAGGACTGGCATCCCCGCCTCACGCTGCGCTTTGAGGACGGGGAGCCTGTAACCCTGTCGGCGTGGGGGATAGCGGGTGGAAAAGAGGCTGTGGCCGACAATCCGCGCTGCATCCGGGGTGAGTCACCGATTCCATATCTTACCCCTGCTGAGACCATCACAGTCGAGGTTGAGGCGCTCTTGACCAGCCGTCCAGAAGACATCAGCCCCATCCGCGAGGCTGCGGAGGTATGGCTGGTCGAACGCGGGCTTGTCGTCAATTTCATCATGGGCGAACGTGGGATGAGTCTCGACATCATCGAACGCCCAGACGGAATGAGCGACGAGGAGCTATATCAGCTTATTGACGAAAGCCTGCGCGAACGTTACGACGGGCCATGGGTCTTTACCGTCCCTCTGACCGAATAACCACAGGCTGTATGCCTCGTAAAGCCCTTCACACCGTTATAGGATGGGGGGCTTTTTTTGCGCCATTCGTCACTTTTGTCTGGCTTAGGCATTGTGTACAATTGAATCGTGGTTTGAATGATGCCCTTTTATGGAGGATTTTACCTTGCATATCGTAACTTTTACGCGCAGCACGCCCGATACCGCCGCGAAGGTTGAGGTCGGTGCAGACGGCGCAGTGACGTGGGGTGGCGCGGCCACCGTCGTCAACCCGTGGGACGAGTATTCGCTCGAAGAAGCCATCTTGCAGGCGGGCAAAGCGGGCGGCAAGTCTGCCGTCATCGCTGTGGGCGCGGCCATGCACGATGACGCGCTCAAGCACGCGCTGGCGATGGGGCTCGATGAGGCTTACCGCATTGAAGACCCGGCGCTGGACGCCACCGACAGCCTCTCGTATGCCACTGCGGCGGCGGCGGCGGTCAATAAGCTGGGCGACGCTAAGTTGGTAGTTTTCGGCAAGGAATCGGTCGATGTGGGGTCGGATAGCCACATCGTGCAGACGGCGCGCAAGCTGGGCTGGACGATGTTGAGTTATGTCTCCAAGATTTTGGAGGTCGATTACGCCGCTGGGACAATCAAGGTCGAGCGTTTGGTCGAGGGCGGTAAGCAGGTGGTCAGCGCTGCGCTGCCCGCCGTCATCAGCGTGATGAAGGACATCAACGAGCCGCGCTACCCGTCGTTTATGGGCATCCGCAAGGCGGCGAAAGCCGTCATCCCGGTCTGGTCACTGGCTGACCTCGGCGTCAGCGGATTGGTTGGCAAGGCACGAGTCGTGCGCTTTAAGAACCTGCCCGCCAAGAACGTCGAATTGGAGATGTTGACCGGGGAACCGGAAGAAGTCGCCGCCAAATTGGTCGATAAGCTGTTGTCAGAGAAGGTGCTGTAACGATGAGCGCGATTTTTGTCTGGATTGAAACGGCGGACGGCGCGGCGCGCCCGACCAGTTGGGAAGCACTCGGCGCGGCGAACGGTCTAGCGACTGGTTTGAGCCTGCCGGTGGTTGCGGTGGTGTTTGGCAAGGGCGCGGCAGCGGTCGGCCAACAGGCGGTGGCGCGCGGCGCATCCAAGGCGCTGGTCAGCGAGGACGCCAGCTTAGAAACATATCGTTTGGAGCCGTATGCGGCGCTGTTGACCGCACTGGTCAAGGAACACGCGCCCCGTGCGGTCGTCGCGGTGGCGACCAGCGCTGGGCGTGAGCTGTTGGCGGCCAGCGCCGCCGACACCGACAGTGCTATGTTAAGCGATGCCATCGAACTGGGCGTGGACGGCGGCGCGGTGACGGCAGTTCGCCCAGTTTACGCCGGTAAGGTACTCAGCGACGCCGCTGCTGACGGCGCGGCATTCGTCACCGTGCGTGGGCGCGCCTTCCAAGCCGCCGCTGAGTCGGGCGGGGCGGGTGAGGTCGTCACCGTTTCGCCAGTGCTGGCAGAAGGTGACGTGAAGGTTAAGGTCGAGTCGTTTGAGGCCGAGGTCGGCACGGTCAACCTCGGTGACGCGGCCATTATCGTCAGCGCGGGGCGCGGCATCGCCAACAATCCCAAGGAAGCCCCCGCTGGGACGGAAAAGGCCGACGTGTGGAAAGCGCAGGACGGCTTCGAGACCGTGATTAAGCCGCTGGCCGATGTGCTGGGCGGCGCGGTCGGTGCGAGCCGTGCGGCGGTCGATGCGGGTTACATCGGCTATGCCCATCAGGTCGGCCAGACCGGTAAGAACGTCGCGCCTGACCTATATATCGCGGTCGCCATCAGCGGCGCAATCCAGCACCAAGCCGGGATGCGTAACAGCAAGGTTATCGTGGCGATTAACAAGGACGGCGACGCGCCTATCTTCAAGCTGGCGCGCTACGGCATCGTCGGGGACGTGTATAAAATCCTCCCGGCGCTGACGGCTGAACTCAAGAAGCGCCTCGGCAAGTAATTTAGGCCGCAAAATAAAAACACCCTCTCAACCATTGGCTGAGGGGGTGTTTTTTGTTTTAGGTATACCGGGTTAGGCCACGACCTTGGGCAGGCGTGCGCCCTGCACAGCGGCGCGGACCGCAGCGGCCAGCGCGTCGGGGGTGATGTCCGACGGCAGGCGCAGCAGGTCGATGAAGTCGGGCGTGTCGGGCAGGAAGGTTGAGCCACCCACGCGGATGATGACATCGCGGCCACGTGCCGAGGGGCCGCTGACGCTGACGAGTTCGGCCAGCGTCTCGTCCAGCCATTCGGCGTCACCGTCGATGATGACGGCGTGCGGGGCGTAGAACACGCTCATCGCCATCGCGCGGCACATACTTTCGGTCGGGAAGATGGCCCAGTTCTCGCCGCCGCGCCATTCCATCAAGCGTGGTTCGGACTCCGAGACATAGACGATGGTCAGGCTGTCGTTGAGGGTGTAAGTGGTAATCATGGGGTTTTCGCGTCTCCTAAACGTTGGTTGTGTCTGACAATGCTGTTGATGCACTCGCCAATCTTTTTGACGGCGTAGCGCAGGGTATCTGGGGTGTGGCGCGCAAACGATAGGCGCAGCGCGTTTTGTGGGTTGTCCTCGGCAGGGTAGAACAGACTGCCGGGCGCGATGACGATTCCGCGTTCCATCATCATGCGGAAAACTTCCATCACCGGCACGTCTGGCGGGAGCTGCACCCACATGAAAAAGCCGCCTTTAGGGCATGACCACTGGGCGTCGCTGGGGAAGTAGGCTTGCAGCGCTTCGCACATCGCATCGCGGCGGGTGCGATATTCGCCTTGTATGCGTGTGAGATGGGTCTCGTACATCCCGCTGCTCATGTAGTCGGCCAGCGCTCGTTCGGTGACACCGCTGCCGCCGCACGAGGCAATCCGCCGCAAGGTGATGAATTGCTCTCTCAACGGGCCGCTGGCGACCACATACCCAATCCGCAGGCCGGGCATGAGCGTTTTGGAGAAAGTCCCGATGTAGACGATGCTGGGGTCAAGCGCCCGCAGTGGAACCAACTGCGGGCCGTCATAAGTCAAGTCGCGGTATGCGCCGTCTTCGATGACCTGCATTTCCAATTCGCCGGTCAAGCGGACAAAGCGGTGGCGTTCGGGCATCGACCAATGTAAGCCGGTCGGGTTTTGGTGGTCTGGGTTTACCGTGACGAAGCGCGGGCGGCGGAACGGCGCATCGGGACAGGCCATTTGGGTATAGGCCGGTCGGGTTTTGGTGGTCTGGGTTTACCGTGACGAAGCGCGGGCGGCGGAACGGCGCATCGGGACAGGCCATTTGGGTATAGCGCAGGGTCGCGCTCAGGTCTTCCCAGTCGGGGCCTTCTGCGCCCAGTTTAAAGCCCAGCACTTCATAACCCATACGCTTGAGATTTAAGACACTGCTGAAGTAGGCGGGTGCCTCGGTGAGTACAGGGTCATCTCTGCGGCCAAACAGACGCGCAGACATGGTAAGCGCGTCGCCTGCGCCGAAGGTCACCACCACATCATCTGGGCTGACCAGTACGCCGTGGCGTCCGAGGTCCGTG
>JALONW010000333.1 GCA_025454725.1 Anaerolineae bacterium | reverse complement strand
CGCGACCAACTGGCCGCCATGGAGGGCATCGACCTCGACGATGATGAAGATGAGGCCGCGCCTGACCAGCGCAATCCCACAAATTACGCTATCCTTGCAGCTATCCGCGCTGCACAACACTAAACCCAAGGAGAGACAGAGACCGCCATGGACGAAGTAACTACCATTATTTTGATTGGCCTCGGCCTCGTCGTGCTGTTTGCCATCATCCGGACCTTTCGCATCGTGCCAGAATACGAGCGGCTAGTCATCCTCGCCCTCGGTCGCTACGCTGGCACCCGTGGCCCCGGTATCACCATCGTCATCCCGTTCTTAGAGTCGGCGGTGCGGGTTGACCTGCGCGAGCGCTTCCTCGACATCCCGGCGCAAACGGCCATCACGCAGGACAACGCCCCGATTGACATCGACTTCCTGATTTACTACCGCGTGGTTGATCCCAAGCGCGCTATCCTTGAAATCTCAGACGTGGTCAGCGCTTCGCTCAATATGGCGACCACCATCTTGCGCGCCGTCATCGGTGACATCGACCTCGACTCGGTTCTCAGCCAGCGCGAGCGCATCAACACCATGCTCCGCAACAAGCTGGACGAAATCACCGAGCGCTGGGGTCTGAAGATCACCAACGTCGAAATCCGCGAGATTAAACCCCCGCGTGATGTTCAGGACGCGATGAACCGCCAGATGACCGCCGAACGTGAGCGCCGCGCCGTCGTCACCCGCGCCAGCGGTGAGCGCGAAGCCGCCATCGCTGAGGCCGAGGGTGAGAAGAAGGCCGCCATTTTGCGCGCTGAAGGTGAAAAGGAATCCCAACTCCTACGCGCCGAGGGTTTCGCGCGGTCGTTGGATGCCATTTACGCAGCGGCCAACAGCATCGACTCGAACACGCTGCTGCTTCAGTACCTCGAAGCGCTCAAGGTGATCGGCGCAAGCCCAGCGACCAAGTTCGTCGTCCCGATGGAACTCACCAGCATGATGGCGAACTTCACCAACGCGCTGGGTAACAACCTCGGCAACAACAACAATGGCGGCAACCAACAGCCGCCCGCCAAGCCTGCCGCCCCGCCCGCTCGCCCAACCATTCCACCATCGGTGAACGGTTAAGGCGTAACATCGGCCTAAACCCAGCTAAAACACGCCCCAGCACTCATCATGAGCGCTGGGGCGATGTTATAAATTTCTTCGACAGTCTATCAAAAGAGAGAATGTGGCACTTATGAAAAGATCAACACGGATATACGGTTGTCTGGTTTTGTTGATCGCTCTTTTTTACATTCCAACCTCTGTTAAAAGCCAATCCTCAACAGAGCGATATTTATATCTGATGACAGACTCAAGAGGAAACGGACTTATCAATTGGGTCGATCCTATATCTTTGAAAACCGCCATGTTGGTCGATCTATCTGAATTGCTTCCCAATACAGGGATTTTTGGAGCGTTTTTAAGTCCAAATGGGGAATGGATTGTCTTAGAAACAATCTCATCAGAAGTAAAAACATTAATCCTTCTTGACCTTAACACATTTGAAACGTTTAACGTCATTGATAGCTATAATTTATTACAAGCACCTCGATCACATGGAACAAATCTTAAGAATTTTGCTTGGTCACCCAACAGCCAATATTTTGCTTTCCATCTTGCAAGAGGACAAGGTCAAACCACGTATCTTTATGACCTTACTACGAATACGCTTAGTCATTTGGGTGCGGACGGGCGCAATCAATACAATGTAAGCTGGTCAGCCGACTCTCAGTATCTTGCTGTGTTTAGCTTTACTTGTAATCCCTCAATCTGTGAGCGTATCGCCATTGATGTGTATAACGCCCAAACAACAGCCATGGATAAAACAATTGATTTAACGTATCCCTTCCGAACCAACAATGCTAGTGAAGCTAACGAACTGTGCGAATTACAATGGAGTAGAAACAATCAATATTTATCGTTTTTAGGTTTTTGCACCACGGCGGTATACACTAGGCAAGAGCTTTATCTAGTTGATCTTTCAACGACAGAAATAACACAGATCACCAATTTCACTCCCAGTGATTTTGATGATATGAATTCCATCTTCATCCTCTCAGCTTCATCTCTATGGATAGAAAACGAGCAGCTTTTAATTGGTCTACACACCAATAGTGCGGCGAGCTATTCTGACGATATATCATCCTCGGCAAGTACGATGATATATGATGCTAACGAAGATGTTTTAAGTGAGCTGGATCATCGACGTTTGACCCATTGGACGTACTCAAGCAGTGTTTTAGGGTATTCGTCTTACGATTACATCAATAACAGTGGTGAAATTAATCTGGAACGAAGCATAGAAATTGGAGAATTTGATGGTGAAAGTATTGTAACCTTAGCCTCTGGGCCTGCTGGTTGTAATGCGTCATTAAATCAACAAGGCGATATAGTCGCTTACGTTGAACAATTTGGAAGAGCTTTTCTTTGTCCAACCATGGTTAATGGGTTGAATTTTTTGGATCGTGATGGCTTACGGATTTTCACTGCTGAAAAAGAAATTTTTGCTCTTGGCTGGTCAAATTTATCGTCTTTTGCTGTTACCTTGCCCGATCCGACCGTTTCACCACCCTAATATAATTGTTCTACCCGACCATCCCGCCGTCGGTGAACGGGTAAAACCTGCCCTAACCAATGCTCAAAAGACACCCCCGCCGGGCTGACCAGTGGGGGTGTCTTTTTGTTTTGCCTATATTTCGACCGCTTGACAAACCCTGCATCCACTCATACCCTGAAATGAATGAACGTTCATTCATTTCAGGATACCCCCATGCCCGACCCCAACCCGACAGACCGCCGCAACCACATCCTCGACTCAGCCGCCGTGGTTTTCGCGGCCAAAGGCTTTCACCCCACCACCATCCGCGACATCGCCAAGCACGCGGGCATCGCCGACGGCACGATTTACAACTACTTCGAGAGCAAACCCGCCCTGCTGCTGGCCGTCTTCCAGCGGATGCGCGACACCATCATACAGGCCGCCCCGCCGCCCCCACCCGCTGGCGATGTGCGGGCGACGCTGCGCGCCATGCTCACCCATCCGCTGACCGCGCTGCGTGACGATAATTTCGCACTGTTCCGCGTGGTCGTCTCGGAGATGTTGGTCAACGCCGAACTGCGCGCCCTGTATCATCAGCACATCATCCAGCCCGCGCTCGATGGCGCAGAAATCTACCTGCGCCAAGCGCTGCCGACGCTGGACGCCGCCCGCGCCCAGCTTGCGGTGCGCGCCATCTCTGGCATGGTGATGGGGCTGACCATCCAATACACCTTCGACGACCCTACCCTGCGCGGCCAGTGGGACTCACTGCCCGAACACCTCGCTGACCTGCTGCTTGACGGCCTGCTGCCGCGCTAACCCAAACAGGACTCCGACACATGCCTAACCTAACCATCCTCGCCTCTGGCACACGGGGCGACGTTCAACCGTATATCGCGCTCGGACGCGGCCTCGCCCGCGCCGGTCACACCGTCACTTTGCTTTCCAGTGAGAACTTCGCGCCGTTGGTGACCGAGGCGGGACTCGGCTTCAAATCGACCGGACGGAGCATCGAGGAGCGCATCAACACCGACGAATGGCGCGCCGCCACCGAAAGCGGTAACTTCCTGCGCGTCTTGGGCAAAATGCAGTCCGAGATGAAGCAGGCCGCCGAGGAACAATCGAAAATTTTTCCGCCGCTGGTCGAGGGGAGTGATTTGCTCATCGCGGGGATGGCGAGCATCGGCCTGCACGCCCTCAGCGAATATCACCGCATCCCGGCGCTGCACGCGCATGTTTTCCCGTTCACCCCGACCCGTGAATTCCCCGCGCCGCTGTTCCCGGCGCTGCCGCTGGGCGGCTTGCTCAACCGACCGTCGTTCCACCTCACCCATCAGGTGTTTTGGCAGACCAGCAAAGCGGGCGACGCGGCGCTGCGCCGTGTGTTGGGGATGAAGGGCGGCTCATTCTGGGGGCCGTTCCGCCAGATGCACGCTTCTGGCGCGCCGACCCTCTACGGCTACAGCGCCCATGTCCTGCCACGCCCATCGGATTGGGGCAACTCTTATCACGTGACCGGCTATTGGTTTCTCGACGCGCCGGAAGGCTGGCAGCCGCCCACCGACCTCGTAAACTTTTTGGCCGCAGGCGCGCCGCCGGTCTATATCGGGTTTGGCAGCATGGGCAGCCGCAGCCCAGAGCAGGCCGGGCAAATCGCGCTGGAAGCGCTGGCGCGCACCGGTCAGCGAGGGGTGCTGGCGGCGGGCTGGGGCGGCCTGAAGGCCGAAAACCTGCCCGACACCGTGCATCTGGTCGGGTCGATACCGCACACTTGGCTCTTCCCGCAGATGGCGGCGGTGGTGCATCACGGCGGGGCTGGCACGACCGGCGCTGGGGTGCGGGCGGGCGTCCCGTCGCAGATTATCCCGTTTATGGCAGACCAACCGTTTTGGGGGCGGCGCTTGGCGGATTTGGGCGTCGCGCCCAAGCCCATCCCGCGTAAGCGCCTGACCGTCGAGGCGCTGACCGACTCCATCCGCCAGATGACCAGCGACGCCCAGATGCGCGACCGGGCGCGGGCGCTGGGCGAGCGTGTCCGCGCCGAGGACGGCGTTAGCCGCGCCGTGGCGCTGGTCGAACGGTTTTTGTCAGCGGGAGCCAAGCTGTAGAGATGCTTGTATCACCCACACGACGGCGACCAAATCGGCCTGAAGG
>JALONW010000332.1 GCA_025454725.1 Anaerolineae bacterium | reverse complement strand
GTGAGACCCAACCGTAGCCGCGTCCGTGCTTGAGCCGGTACCACTGACCGTTCTCGCTGACGCCCATCACGCGGTTGACCTCGCGGGGTAGTATCGTCCCCAACAGCTCGGTGCGGGCGTCGGGTCCCTGCCGGATGTTGAGCTGTACGTCAGCGTCGGTGACGAAGCGCGCCGGTACGCCGTCGATGCTGGCGCTGAGTTGGGCGGCGCTGTCGGCAGCGATAATTTCACTCAGTGCGCCGCTGGCCTCGGCGCGCATTCCCTGAAGTGCGCCCAACTGAACGCGATTTTCGCCCACGTATACTGCGCCATCCGTGGTAAGGATGTTGGTATTTTGCGCGTCGTCCAGCCACAGGTCAAACACGCCGCCTGCCGTCACGAGGGTGGTCGTCGGCGTCGAGAATTCATAACCGATATAGAGGTCGGCCACGGGCAGCAAGGTCTGATGAATGTGTCCGTTCAGAAGCCCGAATGCCACCCAAAACCCTTGTTCGGTGCGTTCCATCCGGTTGATGGACAGCTCGGTATTGGGTTCCAGGCGGATGAGCGCGTTTTGGTCGAACAGGCCGATTTCGCCTTGACCGTTGGCGTCGGTGCGGAGTCGGTCGCCCGTCCCGACCACGCTTTCCATCGTGATGGCGACCCAATCTTCCGTGCCGCTGCGGAGGACTTCCAGCCCGGCACGGCTGACCGTTACACGCCCGGCAATCTGAGTTTGGGCAGAGGCTGAAAACATAACAATAGATAACAAAATTGACGTGATGAGGATGACAAACTTCTTCACAATAGCCCCCGGCGCACCAATAAACGGAGCCGATAAACGCGCTAAACGAACGTTACTGCGTAGTATACATAATATAACGTTGGATAACGCCAACGGTTGGAAAACTGTAGCGCGTGAAAACACTCCCTGCCGATGCTTCGGAAGGGCAGGTTTGTTTTGTGTTGTGGGGCAATCGAAATATGGACAGGTAGGTAACTGTTGCGCTACTCCACCAACTGTTCCCATTCGGTCATGGCGGCGTGGAGAGCGGCCTCAGCCTCATTGTATTGGCTGCCCAACTGCGCGGCGCGGATGCCATCCCCGGCGGCGCTGGCCTCGCTCAATTGTGCGGTGATGTCGTGGACGGCCTGCTCCAGCTTGGCGATATTCGCCTCAACCGCGGTGATGCGCTTTTGGAGCTGATAAGGGTTAAGTCCGTGTTTCTTGGCGGTCGCCTGCTGTTGGGTTTTACGGTCGGTCTGCGAATCGGCCTTGCGGGCGGCCTGTGCTTCAGCGGCGGCGCGCTGGGCTTTAGCCTCGCGCTCGACAAGATAATCTTTGTAACTACCCTCAAACACGTTAAAACTGCCGCGCCTTACCGCCCAAATCTGAGTCGCCAGCGCATCAACCAAATAGCGGTCGTGTGTGACCAAAATCACCGTGCCGGGGAAGTCAGCAATCACGGTCTGCAAAACTTCTTGGCTGTCGATGTCGAGGTGGTTGGTAGGCTCGTCTAGCAGCAGCAGGTTTGCGCCCGCCAGCGCTAATTTCGCCAGCGCCAAGCGCCCGCGCTCACCGCCGCTGAGGGTCCCGACCGTGCGGAACACGTCGTCATTGGTGAACAGGTAGCGGGCGAGGTGGTCTCGCGCCGCGCTGATGGGCATCTGTTTAGCGCTGTAAATTTCGTCGATAAGTGTGTGGGCGGGGTTCAGCCCCTCGTGTGCCTGCGCGAAATAGCCGAGCTTGACCGCCGCGCCCAGTCGTACCGCCCCGGCCAAGGGAGTTAGATGTTCGGTCACCGTTTTGAGGAAGGTAGACTTTCCCGCGCCGTTTGGCCCAATCAAGCCGACCGTTTCGCCGCGCCACAGCGTAATTTCTGGGATGGTAAACAGCGCGCCGGTCTCTGGGTAGCCGACCGCGAGGTTTTCGGCCATCAGCACCTTGTCGCCGCTGCGAAGGGTGTTGTTGAAACGCAGGCTCATCTCGCGGCGCTTGCCTTTCGGTCGCTCAATCACGCGACCATTGCGCTGCATGGTCTCTAGGCGGCGTAGGCGGCCTTTGGCTTGGCGCGTATTCTGACCGGCCATATTGCGCCGGATGTACTCCATCTCTTTGGCGAGGAATTCTTGCTGCGCCTCAAATTCCTTCAGGCGGCGCTCGTGGCGCTCTTGTCGCTGGCTGATGTAGTGGGAATAGTTGCCTCGATAGGTCTCGACGGTGCCGAATTCCAGTTCCCAGATGGTGGTTGCGAAGGCGTCCATAAAGTAGCGGTCATGGCTGACGGCCAAAACCGCGCCGTCGAAGTCCTTGAGGAACCCTTCCAGCCATTCGACCGCCTCAATGTCGAGGTGGTTGGTCGGTTCGTCCAAGACCAGCAAATCAGGCGATTCCAGCAGCAGCCGAGCGAGGAGGGCGCGGGTCTTTTGGCCACCAGAAAGCTGGGCCAGTCGCAAATTATCCTGCTCGACGGTGAAGCCCAAGCCTTGAAGCACCATCCGTACGCGCTGCTCATAGGTGTAGCCGCCTGCGCGCTCAAATTCCTCTTGCAGGTGGCCGTAGCGGTCGAGGGCGGCGGGGTCGCTGTCGAGGCGGCTGGCGAGGTCGTGAAGCTCTTGTTCCATGGCGCGCAGATCGGCAAACGCCGTGAGCTGTTCATCCCAGAGGGTATGATCGCCGAGCAGTTCGGGGCGCTGCGGCAGGAAACCGACCCGTGTTCCGCGTGCGACGCTAATCGTCCCCTCGCTGGGGATGTCGAGGCCGACCAACAGATTCAGTAGCGTGGTTTTGCCCGCCCCATTGGGGCCGACCAGCGCGACCCGCGCCCGCTGTGGGATTTCGACGCCGATGCTGTCGAAGATGTCGTCCGGGCCATAGGCTTTGGCGAGGTTGTGCGTGGTCAGCAGAGACATGGGGCGCGCTCAGGGGTAGTTTGGTTGTGGTATGCGCGCATTATACCAGAGGTCGGCGGCGCGGCTTGAGGGTAGGGTTGGCGTTGGGCTGACATGGGGCAGCGGGTGCTGACCCGTCGCGGTGATGGGACGGATTTTTGAGTATAAAAGGGGCATTGGTCAATGAAAGGTGGTGTGTGATGAGAAAAACGCTCGCGCTGGTCGTCCTATTGGTGCTGTCGTATGTGTTTGTCCAGACCCCGCACACGGTTTATGCGTGCAGTGGGGGACCTGAAGGCTATCCAGACCTTGAACAAGTCATTAACACCACCGATACCATCGTTTACGCGACCGTGGTAGATGTTGATGACGGGGGAAACAACGCGGTTTTGATGGCTCATCACTATCTGGTCGGCGAATATCGTCCTATGTATTTAGCGCTATATGATGTTGACCCTGCATTGAAGGCGGTTATCAGTCGAGGATACGAACGGGGGTGTTTATACGGTTTTGGGGAGTATGATGGTAATCCGACCGCACATATTGGTATGACCGGTTATTTTACGTTAAACCGCGCCGATACAGGGGTTTACGAATTCAGCACATACGAGGGGCCGGGCTTTGTCTCTAACCTGAAAACGGACGAGATTGCCGAACTCGAATCGGTTGTTGCAGCGGTTGTCGGGGATGAACGCTTCGAGCCAAACCCAGAGTCTAATTTTCGCCCTCTACATGCCCCGTTGAGAATTGTCACCGATGCGGGCCAGACCTATTCGCTGCCCGTCGATTTAGGCGAAGTGATTCCCCACACCGATGACCATCTCTTAAGTCATTGGGAATACAGCTATCCCGGTATTTTCGAGCCTATACCCTCATGTGCTGGAATAGATTGTCGTCTGTATGCCCCAGATTACGGCTTTTTTGGCGATGTTGAAACAGACGGGTTTTTGTCGTTCGATTATCCCTACCGCTGGGATGGCCTGATTTTACCAGACGGCGAAGCGATGTTTCCCCTCACCATTGAAGGTGAAGGAGGTCCGGGTGGAAGGCCGCCGGTATGTGGTCTGCCTCAACGAGGAACAGCGGCGCAAGGACGCCGCCGACCGCGCTGCCATCGTCGCAGCCCTTCGGGAGCAACTGGCGAAGGGCGGTGAGAAGTCCCTGATTGGCAACAAGGGTTACCGGAAGTTTGTGAAGAGTGCTGCACCGGATGCCTTCATCGTGGATGAAGCCAAAATCGAGGCCGACGCGATCTACGATGGTCACTGGGTGTTGCGCACGAACATGGATCTGGAGCCCGAACTGGTCGCGCTCAGTTATAAGCACCTGTGGACGGTGGAGGACCTCTTTCGCACGATGAAGACAGCCCTCGCGACCCGACCCATCTATCACAAACGGGACGAGACGATCCTTGGTCACGTGTTTTGCAGCTTTCTGGCCCTGCGACTGCGGCGGGAACTGGAGACTCGGCTTAGCAAACAGGGCAAGGATTGGGAATGGGGTGAGATCTTGCGGGGCCTCGACAACCTGACCGAGGTCACACTGTCCTTTCGGCAGAAGGAGTATGCGCTGCGGGCCGAGCTCACCGGGCAGGCAGGACTGGCCCTACGGGCTGCCGGGGTTGCCTTGCCGCAGACACTCCGCGAACTCCCGCCGAGCGAAACCTGAAAATGTAGTGCCAAGGGCGGAGCTTCGCTTTTTAACCCGTTGATAATCAGGGAAGGCCGTTAAGGCACTGTCGAAGACGGGCCTGAACACCGTCCTACCCGGTCGCCCCTTCCTCGAACTCACCCGGGCAAACGGGCTGCTGCGGCAGGTGGTGGATTGTCTGAGGACGGCAAGGAAGT
>JALONW010000331.1 GCA_025454725.1 Anaerolineae bacterium | reverse complement strand
TGATGGCTCAGAACCGGGTGGTTGTCTCGCAGTCACAGGGTCGGAGGGCTGTGTCAGCAGGGCGCATCCAACGCGATATTTTCGTGGAAAATATCGACTTTAACCCCATCGCTCCCAAAGATACGGCGATGAGTCATGGTTTTATTGACGTTAAAAAATTTCCCAACCAGCTTAAAGAAAATCTGACCCAATTTTACAGCACCGGTATTCAGGGTGGCTCTAGGCAGGGCAGAGTCAACGATCCTTACGTCAATTTTCGCGGCAAACTCAATGATGTGATTGAGGAGGTCAAGAAATATGCCGTTACAGGTGAGGATACCCCCACCTACAAGGCGCCCGACATCCCCAAGTTAACGGATGTGATCGTCAAAGACCTTAAAAAAATTTACGGCGAAAAAGGGGTTGTGTTGGGTGCTTGGGAGGGGATGGTTAAGGGTGTCAGTGATGCGGTTGGAAGCGCGCTGCTCGCCACGCTGCACGATGACCACAGCATGGAAGGAAGTGAGAAGAGCGCATTTGATAAACTCATCCAAAATGCCGGTCTGGCGGCATCACGGGAGAAGGAGAAGCCGACCAAGCTGTCCATGTCAAAATTAGGTGACGTGAAGGCCGCCGTCCAAACAGCCTATGATGAGATTAAAAAATACCACACGGCCATGAAGAAAACGGCCTTCCAGTTTGAGTGTACCGACGACAACTTGATGCGGAACTACTGGGGGGACATGCCGTTCTATCAGGGCAACCACACCAACATGGCTGGGTGGCTCCCTCCCCGCGCCCTACCCCCAAGCTGGATGAACACGCTCTCTAATGCAATCAAGACCAATGTGGGGGTGGCGGCCATCCCCGGTTTGGTCAACGCGCTGAACGCCAAAACCCCGCAGGCGACCTTTACCAAGAATTATAAGTGGAAACAAGCCTACGATGCCGCCTTTGCTATCGCAGCGAATGCCTACGACGATAACGCCTTCAGGCAGATGGCTTGGTTGGCGATGGGCAGCGGCGTATCGGCTTACATCGAGTTCAACCTGCCGGGACAGAGCGACGGCATCAGCCGCCTGCTCTATGATTTTGTCGGCAACAAGTTCTACGTCACCGCTCACTACAAATGGCGTGACGGCTACAACCCATTCTTTGAAATTACCGATTTAAGCTTTTAACAGGACAATCCGCCCTTAATGCTCCGCCGCCCACAGCGATAGGTCACGCTGGGCGCTCAGGACACCGGGCGACGCGCCTGTTAAGAGGTGCGCGGCGGCGACCTCGGCGGTGGCCGCGCCCATCGCGAGGCCGTGACCGTTGAACCCGACCGCAAACCCGACATCGGGCATATCTGGCAGCGTCCCGACCAGTGGCAGGCCGTCAGGGGTGAAACCCATGATGCCCGCCCAGCGGCGCTCGACCGGCGCGGTCACGTCGGGGAAGCGCTGGCGCAGATAAGCGTCCAAAATGCCCTGTACACCCGCCGTCGTGCGGTCGTCGCTGGTGTCGTGTTCGGCAGGCTTGTTCTGCTTGCGCCCACCGCCAATCAGCAGCCGCCCGTCGAAGTCCATGCGGTAGTACATATAGCCGTAATCGCTGTAGCCGCAGGTGTTGATGGCGGGTTTGTCCAGCGGCGCAGTGGCGAGGACTTGGGCGCGGGTTGGGATGACCTTCCCGACGAAATAGGGATGAACATACATCGAATAGGCGTTGGTGCAGAGCAACACTTTCTGAGCGCGAAAGGTATATTTGCGCGTGCGGACGGTCACATAGCCGTCGCCCGGCTCAATGGCGTACAGCTCGTTGTTTTCGACCAGCACCGCACCGGATTCGCGCAAGGCGGCATACGCCAACTCGACCGGCTGTACCGCGCCGTCCTGCGGCTGTTCGATGGCCGCGCAGTAGCCGCGCCCCAGCGGGTCGCCGTCGTGGAAGACCGGCGTCAGGCCGTCGGCCAGCATGGCGGCGTAAGCGTCGCGTAATTCAGCGGCTTCAGCCTCGGATTCGGCCAACAGCATTGACCCGATGCGCTCGAAGCGGACGCCGTGGGCGCTGATGAGGTCGTGCCAGAGGGCGTGAGTGCGCTGGCTGAGGGCGTAGACCTCGCGGGTGGCGTCATGGCCGTAGCGGGCGATGGCATGGTGATAGTAGGCGTCGAGACCAGTAATCATAAACCCGGCATTGCGCCCCGACGCGCCCAGTGCCACATCCCGCGCCTCGGTGATGACCGGCTCGCGCCCTAAGCGGCGAATCGCCAGCGCTGCCGCCGTCCCGACGATGCCCGCGCCGACAACCAACACATCGACCTCGCGGACGGGCTGTTTACCGTCTGCCTGCCACACCGAAACGCTCATGGGGCTGGGTTCTCCTGTTCTTCTGAGTTAAAAACATTCAGCGACAGCGGTTAGCGCAGACCAACCCGCCACCCGCTGACGTTGACCACCACGCCCCCATCATGCACGAACAGCGCCGGGACCGCCCCGACATCGCCGCGCACGAACGGTATGGCGGGGCCGACCTGTTCGTCGTTCCAGAAAGTCGCCACCGTACCAGTGTTGACATCGCGCACCACGCGCAGCCGACCCAGCACCGCGTTAACCGCCCTCTGGCTGACGACCGTCTCGGTGTCACCGACGCGCTGGTAGATGGTGATTTGGTTGAGCGACTGCGCTTCGACTTTAATCCCGACCGCTGGGCTGCCGTCCAGCGGGACCAGCATCAGCCCAAAATAGATGTCACTGGTCGGGATGGTTGGGTCAAATGTGGCGAGGCTGACCTGTGCATCGGCGCGGCGGACGCGCACAGGCGCGTCGTTGCCATAGGCCGTGTTGAGCGTTTCGCCGTCCAGCGAGACGATGATTTCTTCGCCGCCGGTCTGCCCACCGACGCCCAAGCGCCAGAACGCGCCATCGGGTGATGGGCTGAACACCTCCGCCGACCACGGCAGTGCGTCCGCACCTAACCGCCCGGCCAAGGTGAGCAGTTCTTGGTCGCCCTGCAAGCCGTCCGGCGGGAGGGTAGCGGTCGGCGTCAGCGTGGGTGTTGGGCTGAGGGTGGGAGTCGGCGTCTCGGTCGGCACGTCCGGCGACGGGGTGAGTGTCGGCTCGGGGGTGTCGGTCGGCGGCGCGTCGGTGGGGTCATCGGCGGGCGCAGCCTCCGTCGCCGCAGCCGACGGCAAGACCGCTGGGAGCGAGGTCGGCCCGACTGGGGTGGTCGGTTCGGGCGTCAGGGTCGGTTCTGGGGTCGCGGTGATGGTCAACGGCACATCCGAAATACTGGGGGCGCGATTACCGTTCGTCACCGCGATGATGACGGCAATCACCAGCACCAGCGCGACCACCGCCACCACACCCAGCGCCAGCCGATTCGAGCGCCCACGGGCGGCGCGGTCGGCGTTCAAGGCGCGGCGGACGGGCAGCGCGGGGTCTTCATCCAGCGGCGGCGTAACGGTGGGGGTCAGCACCACGTCCTGTTCCTCGTTCAGGGTCGGGACGGGTTCGCTGGTCGGGGGCGCAGGGAATTCCGGCGCGTTCTCGGTCACGGTGTACCAGTGACGGTAGAGCATATACGCCGGGTGGCGGTCGATGAACATGGCGCGGAACAGTTCACCGAAGCGCTCTAGACGGGCGCTGCGCCGGACGCTGCGGTCAACATAAACCGCCAAAAACTTCTCGTAGGTGTCGCGCCAGTCAATCAGCTTGGCGGCGATGAGTTCGCCCACCATTTCGGTGCTGAGGGCGGCCATTTGACGGTGGGCGGCGCGCACCTCATCGACCGGCATATCGGGCGTGCGGTCTACCGTCTGGCGCAGCGTCCGCATCTGAACGGCCAGCGCCCCGGTCGCCGCCACAAGGTCAGACAGCCAAGCGCGGTACTGCGGCGCGCCCATCCCGCTGACCGATTCGGCCTCGGTCAATAGGCGCAGCGCGTTTTCGAGGTGGCCGCCCGCCGTGCGGAACTCGCCCTCGCCCCAGTCGCGCAGCGCCGAGTCGAGTTCGCGCAGGCTGTTGGACAGCATCGGCAGCGTTTTACCGAGGCTGCTGTCTTCGACCTGCTTGCGGACGCGCTCGACTTGTGCCACCGAGTCGGCGCTGTTGAGCGTATCGACCAGCGCGCCCAACCGGATAATTTCGCCTTTGCGCTCGACAAAATCCTCGTAGGCGCGGGTGACGGGGTGGCGTGCGCCGGTCTCGCCAAAGGCGCGGATGGCTGCCTCGCGGTAAAAGTCCGCGATGTCGAAGCGTCCGGCGTGTGCCTCTAACGTGGCGCGCAGGACGTAATCCAGCGCCAATAGGCGCGGCGCAGCGGTGCTGCTGCGCCCGAATAATTCGACGAGGCCGCGCCCCATCGCCTTGAGGTAGGTCTCTTGGCTGGGCATCTGTGCATCGAAGTCGCGGCGAATGCGCTGCTCCTCGGCGGTGTATTCCCGGCTGACCATATCGAGCGCGGCGCGGGTGCGTTCCGCGACTCCTGCCCCGCCGCGTTCGACCCATTCGCGGGCGGTGCGCGCCAAGTTCCGTAGGCGGACGCCCGCCGCACGCTCGGCGTCACCACGGGCGATTTGCAGCGCGTCCTCACCGAGTCGCTCGGCGTCGCCCAGCCGCCCCTTATCGAACGCCTCCCAGCCGTCAGACAGCGTGCGACCCAACCCGCCGTACAGCGCGTGGCGCTCGACGTAGCGCGTGTTTTCGACCACGGCGCGCAGGTGGCCGAACCAGTTCGACAGCGACGGGCTGACCATCGAAACCGTGTCGATG
>JALONW010000031.1 GCA_025454725.1 Anaerolineae bacterium | reverse complement strand
ACGTTCGCGATAACGTCACGGTCGATTGGTCGGTGAAAGAGACGGCGCGGGCCAAGCTGCGCGTGCTGGTCAAGCGAATTCTGCGGCAGTTTGGCTATCCGCCCAATTTGCAGGACAACGCCACCGAGCTTGTCCTCCAGCAGGCCGAACTGATGGCTGCTGCAGGGGTGTCAGCATCTGGTGGGTGAGTGGAGAGATAAATTATTTCCTTCAAATATCCTTTGAAGGAAGTTTAATCCAGCTTAGAGACCGTATGGAAAGGGGTTTACCAAGATAAATAATCCTTGGTTTGTCCCTCCATATCGACTGATTTGAGTGAAAACAGCATTTTGTTTTGCCGCTTTTAAGCTGTTTTTGCTTTTAAGATTTGACTTTCCATACGGTCTCTTAGCGCTTCTAACCCATAGCCCCAAGCCGAATCTCGATTTCATGCTGTAAGCCGTCGCTGATTAGATCAATAGTCCCGTCAGATAGTATATGCCCATCCATCGTGACTTGAACCACGCCCCGATTCAGCTTCTCTGGGTTGCGGATGTGAAGATGATAGACTGTCTCGCCGTCCCGATAGGTCAGATCGTAGCTTTCCCAATCGCACGGGATACACGGGTCGATCAACAGCCGGTTTCCCTCGCGCTTGAAGCCCAACAGCGCTTCAACGCCCAACCGGTACATCCAACTGGCCGAACCGGTGTACCATGTCCAGCCGCCGCGCCCCATATGTGGCTCGACACCGTACACGTCGGCGGCGATCACATACGGCTCAACGCGATAGCTGGCCGCTTTTTCGGGTGTATCAGCGTGCGAGATGGGGTTCAGCAGTTGGAACAGTTCACCCGCCAAGTCGCCTTGACCGAGTTGGGCGAACGCCCAAACCGTCCAGATGGCCGCGTGGGTATACTGCCCGCCGTTCTCCCGGATGCCCGGCGGATAGCCCTTGATGTAGCCGGGGTCGCGGGTGGTCTTATTAAACGGCGGCGTGAACAACAGAATCAACCCTTCATCGCGCTTGACCAACCGGTTTAAGACCGCCGACATCGCCTGTACCGAACGATGAGCATCCCCTGCGCCGGACAAAACTGCCCACGACTGAGCAATCGAGTCGATTTTGCATTCGAGATTTTGTTCCGACCCCAGCGGCATCCCGTGGTCGTCATACGCCCGCCGATACCATTGGCCGTCCCAGCCGTTGGTTTCCAGCGCGGTTTTCAACTTATCGGCCTGATGTTGATAAGTTTCGGCTTGATCGGCATCATCATGGCTGACGCAGATCGGCGCAAAGCGCATCAAGATATGATGGAGGAACCAGCCCAACCAGATGCTCTCACCGCGCCCACCGACCCCCACCCGGTTCATACCGTCATTCCAGTCGCCCGTCCCCATCAGCGGCAGACCGTGGACGCCGCTGGTCGCGCCGCGCTGGATGGCGCGCAGACAGTGGTCATACAGCGAGGTGGTTTCGGCAGTGGTAGCGTACAGCCCATAGCGCTCGTCTTCGTTGGCTTTGAGCGGCTCACTTTGCAAGAATGGGATCTGCTCATCCAAAATCGCGGTGTCGCCAGTCGCTTCGATATAATGCGCCACCACAAATGGCAGCCACAGCAGGTCGTCCGAGAAGCGGGTTTTGACGCCGCGTCCCGACGGCGGGTGCCACCAGTGCAGCACATCGCCGGTCTCGAATTGGTGGCGGGCGGCCAGCAGAATATGATCACGAGCGACATTGGGTGTAGCCCACATCAGCGCCATGACATCTTGTAACTGGTCGCGGAAGCCGAACGCCCCGCTGGATTGGTAGAACGCCGACCGCCCCCAAATGCGGCAGGCCAGCGCTTGATACAACAACCAGCGGTTGAGCATCAGGTTCATGGCCGGGTCTGGCGTCTGAACCGTCACTGTACCGAGGGTCTTATCCCAGAAATCAGCGACTTCCCCCCACGCCGATTCGACCCGTTCGGCCTTCTGATAGGTCTCAATCAAATCAATGGCGTCCTCGCGGATTACCCCCTGCCCCAGCAGGAAGAAGACCTCTTCACTCGCGCCGACCGGCAGGTCGACGTGGAGCTGAAGCGCCGCGCACGGGTCGAGCGCCGCTTCAATTTTGCTCTCTAACCCAATACGGCGCAGCGCCGCTGGGCGAGCCATATCGCCCAGCTTGCCGATGAATTCGGCGCGGTCGGTGGTCAGGGCATGTGGACGTTTGTTGGCGGCCAAAAACGCGACCCGCCCGCCAAACTCGGCGTTGTAGGGGTTGCGCGCCAGCAGTGCGCCGGTCTTATGGTCATATTCTGGCGTGATGAAGGTCTGTGAGGCGGTACGACTGACGCCCAAGACCCATTCGGCATAGTAGGTGACGGTGATCCGGCGCGGGCGCGACCATGTGTTTTCCAGCCGCAGGCGGATGATTTTCACCGGCGAGTCGAGCGCGGCGAACAACTGGGTGCGCTGTTTCAAGCCATTGCTGTGATGCTCAAACTCTGAGTAGCCTGCGCCGTGCCGGGCGATGTAGGGCTGATCGTCACGGCTGGGGTACGGCGTCGGTGACCAGACCTCCGCCGTTTCCTCGTCGCGTAAATACAGCGCCTCCCCGGCGCGGTCGCCCACCGGGTCATTGTTCCACGGGGTGAGCCGATTTTCGCCGCTGTTGCCCGCCCATGTGTAACCTGCGCCCGCTTCTGAGACCAAAAAGCCAAATTCTGGGTTAGCAATGACGTTGATCCACGGCGCAGGCGTCCATTCGCCAGCGGGGAGATACATCACGTAGGTTTTGCCGTCGGGGCTGAATCCACCCCATCCGTTGTCGAATTGAAGATCGGTCGGGCGCGGCAAAACCGGCGTCGGCTCTGGGTCATCCATCATCGAAACAGACGCCTTGAGCGGCGGCAGCGCCACCGTTTGCACGGTGATGGGCGGGAGTTGTTCGCCCAGCGTGCCGCGCTGACCGTCTAAGACCACCCGCGCCACGGTTTCCAGCAAGGTGCGATCCGCCGGGCTCATCTGGTCGGCATTGAGGATAAAAATCCCGCCGCGCTGATTAAGGTGAGGCGTGCTGTTCATACGCATGATCAGCCGATAAAGCTGGCCTTGCAGCTCCTGCGAGTAACTGCTGTCGCGCTGGTTGAGGATCACCAAATCGACGTTGACATGCTGGTCACGCCAATACAGATGGGCGCGCAGCAGTTCCGAGATGATTGCCAGCTCGTTGATGTCGCCCACACGGACGAGCAGAATGGGCAGGTCGCCGGAGATGCCGTACTGCCATAAGCCAGACTGTCCCAGCATGTTGGCGTTCAGGACATCGGGCGCGGCGCGCAGCCCGGCGTGCGGAAACAGCAGGCGCGACAGAACGTGCTGGATGCGCGCCAGCTCCGCCGTTTCCATCTCCAACTGGTTTAAGGTGAGTTCATTGCGGCGGCGTGACAGCTCAATCGCCCGTTCCATCACCCCCCAGTCTTGATAGCGCTGCGCGAGGTGGATGGCAAAAGCGCGCGAAGGAGCCATCAGCGTCAGATAGGCCATGCTCGTCCGGCCATACGGCTCCAGCTTGATGTCTTGGCCCAACGCCATGATCGGGTCGAGCGTCATCCCAACTGTTTGTGAGAGGTCTTGGCCGGGCGCGGTGAACACATCCGGTGCGCGGACGGTCTGCCCACGGCCTAGAAAACGTGCCCGGTCGCCTTCATACGCGCCGGTGACCGGCACACCCTCGCCAGTGATGAGGAAATGCCCCAGATAGACCGGCTCTTCGTCGCCGGAGCGCGGGCGGCGGTGGAACAGCAGCAGATTGCTGTTCGGCACATATTCGCTTTCGACGAACAGCTTATTAAAGGCCGGGTGACGTTCGGCCTGCGGCGCGAGCAGCACCTCGCCATAGCTGGTCACGCGCAGACGGCGCGGGCGGTCGCTGTGATTGATGAAGGTGATTTTGCGAATCTCGATATCATCATCCGCCGCAACGGTCACCTGCATGTTGACCGTGATATCATGGTCACGCCGCTGGAACTCGACCTGATGGGGATAGAACGCGACATGCTGATAATCACGCGGGGTGGCGGTCGGCTGCACCGCCGCTGACCATAATCTGCCGCTGTCAAGGTCTTGGACATACGCCCATACGCCCCATGCGTCCAGCGTGGTATCGGCCTTCCAGCGGGTGAGCGACACCCCTTGCCATTGGCTGTAGCCGCCGCCGTTGTGGGTGATGACGGTGCTGTAGCGCTCGTTCGAGAGGGTGTGAACCTGCGGCAGGGTCGCATCGTTCGGTATCCGCCACGGCGCGATATTCACGGTGGACGCGGGCGCGTTATAAGCGGTAATTTCTTCGGGCTGGGCTAGCTCGATCGGCGCTTGAGTCGGGATTTTTTCTTGTAGCAGCAGCGCGAAACTCTGAATACGCCGGTCGGCGTGGAAGCGCTCAATCATGACATCATCCAGCAGCGTATTGGCCAGCGACATCAAAATCATGCCTTGATGGTGCGCCATATACGACTGAATGACCTTGTGTTCGGTACGCAGCGGCATCCGTGATGGCGTGTAATCAATCGCCTCGTAGAAGCCGTACAGCCCGCGCATGTTCAGCGCGTCGAGCGCGTCCATATTTTGGCGCACCGCCTGCGGGCGAACCCCCAGCGCCAGCAGCGACGCATACGGCGTAATCACCAAATCTTCTTCAGAGGTGCGCTTCAAGCCCAGACGTGGCACGCCAAAAGCGTGATACTGATAGGTCATTGTGCCGTCGAAGGCGTAGAAGGCTGATTCCGAAATCCCCCACGGGACGTTTTTAGACTTGCCATAGGCAATTTGGTCATCTACCGCCGCCCGGCAGCTCTGGGTGATGAAGGTCTGCTCATAATGCTTCATGAACAGCGCCGGCATCAAATATTCGAACATCGTGCCGCTCCACGACAGCAGCGCCAGCGTATCTTTCACCTGTGTGACCGGGCGACCCAAATACAGCCAGTGGTTGGGCGGGACTTCACGCTTGGCAATCGCCAACAAACTGGCAAGCCGCGACTCTGATGCCAACAAGTCGTAGTAATTGTCGTCGAGGGTGTCACCAGTGACGTTGTAGCCAATATGGAAAATGTTGCGCTGCTTGTTGAACAAGAAACCAAAATCCATGGCCTGAAAATGCGCCTCGGATTGTTCCGCCAGCGTTTGATAACTGCCTAGCAGCGCATCAGCTTGAAGCGCCGTTATCTCAAGGCGTGCGCTCAGGCTGGCACACCATGCCACCGCTTCTGCGACGGCATCCGCCGGGTACGTGTTGACGCTGATGTGGGTCTGAATCTGGCTGACAGCGACAAGCGCCGTTTCACAGATACGAGACACATCTCTCAGGCGCGGGGTGGATGGGAAAACGGCTTGGAGCATCTGCCACAGCTCCGCGACCGGCACATCGGCACGGAACAGCGCGGGCGGACTGCTGAGGGGCAGCAGCCACGGCAGCAGTAAATCAATGTCGCGCTTCATCCCCGCCAAGTGATGGCGCACGCGCTCCGAGGTGATCCGCACATCGCTCAAGAATTTGTCATCGACCAGCGGGCTGTCCTGCTCGAACACCGCGACAATGAGACTGGACAGTTTGTCCCACGCTGGCCCACTCAAGCTCGTGATGAGCGTCGCCCACCCCTGCGGATACTGATGCTCGGCTTCGATGTATTCGCGCAGGCTTGTCATATAAGTGCGCAAGGCGACCACCGGCTCGTCCAAGCGAGCCGCATAAACCCCTTCTAAGACCTTCTCCAACAGGCCGAGCGTGTCAAGCAGACCGACCCAGCGTTCGGGGCGGATAATCAACACGTTGGGGAGGTTCAAACAGGCCTGTTGCACGACCATCAAACAGCCCGCCAGATTGCCGCTGTCCACCGTCGAGACATAACGGGGCGCAAGCGGGGCGATGGTGCGGGTGTCATACCAGTTCAGCAGGTGACCGCGGTAATGTTCGAGCTGATCGAGCGTCTCGAAGGTGGCTTGCAGTCGGGTCGTCAGGTCGAGGTGACCCATGTAGCCGAGATCGTAGGCGGCAAGCGTCGACGTCAGCAGCAGGCCGATATTGGTCGGTGAGGTGCGGTGAGCGGTCAGGCTGGGCTTCTCTTGCATGTGGTCGGGCGGCAGCCAGTGATCCTCAGGGCCGACGGTGTGTTCGAAAAACAGCCATGTCTGTCTGGCGAGGTGGCGCAGCGCCACTTGTTGATCAACCGACAGCGGCGCTTCGGTGATAACACGCGGTTGACTCAGCCAATAGGCAATTTGCGGCGACACGGCCCATACCGTCAGCAGTGGCAGCGCGACTATTAAACCCACCGGGTTGAAGATGAGCAGCACGACCACGAACAGCGCCACTAAAATTGGGACGAGGCGCATCTCACGCCAAACCGACTGCGAACCGCTTTCCATCCGCGCCATCTGATCGGTTTGTGAGGCCGTCGTCCATTGGAGCATCTCGCGTCGGGTGACGAATATCCGCACCAAGGTTGTGATGATGGCGTGCAGGGTCACCAGATTTTCATAGGGCAAAAACACGACGGCGAACACCCAGCGCAGCGCATCCGAACGGCGCGAGCGGAACACCTCGCCGATGGTCTGGGTGGGCGGCTTGTAGCGAAAACCGTTGAAAAGCGACAACAGCAGCGGGACGCCCAACACGGCCACCACCGTGAGCGTCCAAAACAGCGGCGTGCCAATCCAGCCCAGCCACGCCACCGCCAACAAGAGCATCAGCGCGGGCGCGACCAAACTGCGGCGCAAATTGTCCAGCATTTTCCAGCGGTCTAACGGCGAAAAGGTATTCGGCGCGGTCTGCCCGGTTTCACCGACCGGGATGCGCGACATCAGCCACGGCAGCAGCTGCCAGTCGCCGCGAATCCAGCGGTGCAGTCGGCGCGTATAGCTGATGTATTTGGCCGGGTATTCTTCCAGCAGCATCACATCGGTCACCAGCGCGACGCGGGCGTGAATCCCCTCGAACAGGTCGTGACTCAGCAGCGTATTTTCGGGGATGCGGTTGGCGAGGCTGGCTTCCAGCACATCGACCACATAAATCCCCTTGCCGACATAGTTCCCTTCGCCAAACAGGTCTTGATACACGTCAGAGACGGCGTGAGTGTACAAGTCTAAGCCGACATCGCCCGCAAAAATCTGCGAGAAGCGTGTGCGGTTGGCGCTCAGCGGCTTGATCTCGACGCGGGGCTGCAAGATCGAATAGCCAGCGCTGACCTTGCCGGTTTGGGAGTCATAAACGGCGTGATTCAAGGGGTGCGCTAATATCTCAATCAGACGTCGGGCGCTGCCTTCCGGCAAAATGGTGTCCGCGTCTAAGGTGATGACATATTTGACATCCGTCAGTATGCTCAGCTCACCGATCTGCACGGTGTATGAGGTGTTCTGGTCGCCGCGCAGGAGCCGGTTAAACTCGACCAGCTTACCGCGTTTACGCTCCCAGCCCATCCACGCCTTTTGGACGGGATTCCAGCGCCGTTCGCGGTGAAGCAGATAAAAGGCGGGTGCGCCCGATTGGTGTTTGGTGTTGAGCGCCAAGATACCGGCTTTGGCATACTCAATTAGCGCTTCATCGGTCGGTAAGTGTTCGCTTGGCGCGTCAGCGTAATCGGTCAACAGGGCGAAGGTCAGCGCGGGGCTGGCGTTACGTAAAAAATGCAGCTCGATTTGTTGAAGCAGCGAGTCGATTTCAGCGGTGTCGGTCAGCAGCGCCGGGATCACCACCATCGTCCGATAGTCCAGCGGGATACCGTCTTTTAAATCCAAGCGTGGCAGCAGGCGCGGTGAGAGCGTGCTGGTGATCCACGCATTCACCAAACTGCTGGCGACGGCGGTCGCCGGTAGGAAACTCAGCGTGACGATCCAGAAAAGCTGAAGCGAGCTGGCGTTACGGCTTTCGGCGTAACTGTACAAGGCCAGCATCACAAGGGCGGTAACCAGCCCCATGCTGGTCAAATAAAATCGGGTGGGGTGAGCCAGCAACCAGCGGCCAAATCGGATGTGCAGCGCTGGGTGGTATCCCAAACGGTCTTCTAACAGCTGCTTTCCATCACCCACCAGATAATAGCCGACGTGCGCCGCACGAGATCTCTGCGGCGCGGCTTGGCTCAAGGCGATGGTCTGCTCGGTAACCGCTGTCTCGGTTTGTTGAGTCAGCCGTGCGATCTGCTCAACGGCCATGCGGTAGCTGTTGCGGGTCGCAAAATCCATCGTGCTGTAAATCTGGGCGGGGTCGCGCAGCAGTAAGGCTTCAATCAAGCTGACCTGCTCGAAGAACACCTTCCAATCTTGCGTCGCCAGCCCGCGCAGGCTGATGATGCAGAAGCGGATCATCTCGTTATCCGCTCCGTTGACCGGAGAAGCCTCTTTTATCGACGCGGTCAGCGCATCAGCCAAGCGGTTGATGATGGTCAAGCGCAGCATGATCGGGAACGCCCACAGCTCCCCCATTGTCAGCGGGACAGACGCTTGGAAAGCCTCTAGAAACCGGACGATTTGCTGGGCGTCCAGTTGGCAGTTGGAATGCTTCATCAGCTCGCTGGCGAGAGCATACGCGCGCGGCAGGTTCGCATACTCTGGGTTGCTCAAGCGGGGGAGCTGACGGTAATACCCGACGGGCAGGTCTTCCCGGATTTGGCGGATGGCCTGCTGGACAACAAAAAAATTGTCCAACAGCCATTCTGCCGAATAAGAAAGCGGCGAGTCTGTGTGAGAAACGCCGCTAAAATGCTGGTATGCGCTGATGATGCGCGTTTCATCTTGACTAAGCTGGGTGAGCAGCAGGGGGGCATTGCTTAAGCCGTCGGCCAAGGTGTAGTTTTGGGATAACAGCACCGCGAGTGCTGTAAGTTCATCTTTCACGACGGCTTCTCCAACTTGAGGTGTTACGGTAAAAGGACTAGACAGCATGGGTCACCCGATCCGGCTGACGGGTGGCAACGTCTTCTGTGCGCCTCTCGTCAAACGAGTCGGGCTGTAGGTCTTGCACGATCAGCAGCGGGGTCGTGCCGTGGGTGATGAATCGGTTGGTGATGCTGCCATACGGCCAGCGGCTCTCGCCAGAATAGCCGTGCGCGCTCAAGACCAACAAATCGACATTTTCTTCTTCGCTGAGGTTTTGCAGGGTGGCGGCAACATTATCGCCGACCAAGAGGCGCGTCTCGCAGGTCGGGTGAACCTGATCGCGCACTTGATCTAGATATTTGGCCCCCTCCTCGCGGTTGCATTCAACCATCCGGTTGACCAGTTCGGTTTCCTCTTGAGTGAGAGGGAGATGGCGCGGCATCTCTGGCCGGGCGACCACATGCGCCAGCAAGATTTCAGGCCGGTAAGCGCGGGCAAACGCCTTGACAAAGGTCAGCGCCGCCCCGGCTCGCTGAGAACCATCCAGTGGGACGAGCATCCGCTGATAACGCAAATCCTGCGGCAAATCCACCGTGGAGCCGTCGGTGCGGACGATCAAGACGGAAGTCCACACGTGTTGAAGGATGTGCTGTACGTTGCTGCTCACCGCGCCCGTATTAGACTTGTTGTGGCAGTTGTTACTGATGATCAACAGGTCAGCGCGCATGGCGTGAGCATGTTTGACGATCTGTTCAGCGGCGTTTCCTTCCAGAATCACCACCTCGGAATCGACGAGATTTTCTTGTAATTGGGTTTGAATTTTGCTCAGGTAAAGTTTTGCCGCTGATTTCTTGAGGTACCAATCCAGCGGGTCGGCCTTGGGCAGGTGCAGCGACTCGGAGGGCTGCTCCAGCACGTGCGCCAAGGTGATGATGCCGTTAAAAGTCTTGGCAATCGCAACGGCGTGAGGTAAAACGCATTCGGTCACCGCGGAACCATCGAGTGGAACGAGGATACGGTACAACATAGTTCTCTCCTTCTTGAAAGCGTTTTATCCCGTCCTCAAAAGTGAGCGAGGGTTAAAAAACGAGCCGTTACAAACGCCAAGGATGATGGTCTATGTTGTTTTGCGTTCCATAACTATCGTTGAGTTTAAACTTTATTTTGCACTGACGTATAGGCCAGTCAGGGGATTTTTTGATAGTACCGTTAGATGGTATTGTAATTTGTAAAATTTAGTGGATCACGAACTGCTCGAAAATAGATAAGTAGAGAAAGCTGGATGAGTAAAGCAACGCAATAGCCCCAACCAATAGCTTATGGAATAGAGCGAAGCGAAGAAGACGGGGATACCATTTATGTCGCCTCGTCTCGGCTACGGGTAAACAACCAGTGCGCCAACACCCAAGTATTCCTCACCACTAAATGTGATGCTCGAAAAGTTCCTAAGGAAATCGGCCTCACCGTGTCAGGCACTCTGGGCGCACTGATGAGTCTGGTGCGAAATAGTGTCTTGTCGTTGACTGATGCTGATAAACTTTTAGAGACTATGAAAAACAACGGTTATCGCTGCCCAATAGGTTCACTCTCTCTGAATTGAACACGGATTAGCCGATTTACTGCGACTTTATCCGCGCAATTTGCCCCACCCGTGTCCAGTGTAGACCGACCATCTTGGCAATTTGGCGGTAGCTCATAGCCTGAGCGCGTAGGTCGAGGATGGTCTGACGCGGCGCGTCTTTATCTGGATGGAGGAGATCGCTTTCTGTTGAGGCTGGTAGGGGGGAGATCGAAGCGGAGTATATGCCTAGTTAACGGCACGGAGACCCTCAGGTCCACTCATTTAATCCTATTAACTAAATTATTAGTCTAGTTAATAGGATTTTTCTTGTGAAAATAGAAATGTAGTATCGGGCGTATAAAGTGCCTGATGTGACGCCCAGCATGCCAATTTCAGCACCAAGGGACCAAGGGATAGGTCGCCCGCGTCGATCCACTTATATAGGGGGATCGGTGACATTTTCACACTTAGACCGATAACATCGTCCACAGTTGCAGTTGCCGAGCATGAACCCGTCGGCTGACCTCCCCCTTCGTTTGCAGCAGCAGCTGATTTTCATGCCTTAACCGTGCTACTTCCTTTTCCAATTGCTGCACATAGCGTTCTAACGGGGACAAGCGTCTCGCTGATTTGCCGTAACCGACCTGTAGCCAAGCCGTAACTCCTTCTGTAACCTCCCTCTGCTAAAATAGCCGCAAGGTGTTTTTTTAGTATTAGTGGAAAAAGGTTTCAACCCTATGGACAGCGATGGGTGTATGACGGTCATGATCATCGGGGGCGGGGCGTCAGGGGTACTGACCGCCGTCCATTTGCTCCGAAAGGGCAATCCCAGCCTGCGTTTGGTCTTGGTTGAACCCAACGACATCGGCGCGGGCGCAGCCTACGGGACAGATCAGTCAGAACACATCCTCAATGTCACCGCTGACCGCATGAGCGCTTACCCCGACGATCCAGATCATTTTCTGCGCTGGGTGAATCACCGTACCCCGTGCCAACCGCATGAGTTCGTCGCCCGAAGCCTATACCGCAGCTACCTCCAACAGGTGTTAGACGAAGTGGTCGCTGAGGCTGCGCTGGGCGCTTGGTCGGTCTATCGTTCTCCGGCACGCGAAATTATTCCACAGGCTGATGGTGCAGTCGTCACGCTCGAAAACGATCAGTCCATTTACGCTGATCGAGTAGTCTTGGCCGTCGGGAATCAAGCCCCGCGCCCACCACAGACTGAAACGCCTTGGTTTAGACAAGATGGCCGCTACATCAATAAGCCGTGGTCTCAGCCGCTGACCCAGATTGCGCCGTCTGATGCGGTGCTGCTGATCGGAAGTGGGCTAACAACAATCGATGTGCTGCTAACGCTGCAACGGCAGGGTCATACCGGCCACATTACCGCTGTGTCGCGCCACGGACGCTGGCCGCTCCCGCACGCCGAACCGCCCTGCGAATTGTTTGACCTCCCCGCCGATCTGCCCAACGATTGTATGAGCTTGGTGCGGGGGATCCGTCAGTGGCTGGTTGAGGCCGAACACGCTAAGCTGCCGTGGCAGTCAGTGATGGATGCACTGCGCCTGCACACCAACACGCTTTGGCGTCAGTTTGGTGAGTCGGAGCGCTGCCGTTTTAGCCGACACCTGATGCCGTTGTGGAACGTCGCCCGCCACCGCATCCCCGCCAGTTCGGCGGCGGTCATTGAGCAGATGACGGCGGCAGGGCGGCTCCGTTTGGTCGAAGGGCGGCTCCAGCGGGTTGATGCCGTGGACAACGCACTTTCCATCACTATCCGTCAGACGAACGGCGATACGCTGCGCGTTTACCCCCGCTGGGTCATCAACTGTACCGGCCCCAATCCCGATCTGCGGGCGGCTTCGCCGGTGCTGCGCCAATTGTTCGCTGACGGGTATATCACCGCCGACCCGCTGGGGATGGGGTTGGACGCCACCCCCGACGGCGCGCTGATTGACCGGGACGGGCGCGCCTCGGAGGTCTTGTACGCGGTCGGCCCGCTGCGGCGCGGTGTCCTGCTGGAATCGACCGCCATCCACGACATCCGGGCGCAGGCGGCGGCGCTGCCAGATATTTTTGCGCTGGTTACGGTGTAAGCGATGGGCTAACGACCTGTTTTGCCAGCGTATACCCCTCACGGTTGGTAAAATCTAACATCTTGGCAAGGTCGCGGTAAAAGATATTGTGGGTGGGCGCGAGGCGGCGGATGCCCGCCGCCTTAAAGATGGAGCGCAGCTTTTCGTCTGGCTTGGCCAACGCATTCTGTAACCAGCGGCGCAGGGCATAGTGGCGGCTGTTCATCGCAAGCGGTGGGACAGCGCACGACTCGGTACTGCCGATGACGCGGATCTTCCGGGCGAGGTCGGGCGCGATGCGCTGGGTGTGGTCGAGGACGGTGCTGTCGATGGCCGCGCAGTCAGCACGCCCCTCGGCTACCCACTCAATCGAGGCGCTGTGCGCGCCGGTCAAGACGACTTCACCGAAGAAGTCGGGCATAAAACCCCGGTTCAAGAGGTAGTGGCGCGGCAGGTGGTAACCGCTGTTGGAGTTCAGATCATTCACCGCAAGGCGCTTACCGAACAAATCATTTAGGGTGTGCGCGGTCGAGTGCTGAGGCACGATGAAGTCGGCAAAGTAGATCGACAAATCCCCGTAGCGCGAAAAATCCATAACCGGCGCAACCAACGCTTCCAAACGCACCCCCGTCCGAATCAGGCGTGCCAACGGCAGCCCGCAGATAAACGCGAAATCGAAGTCATCTGACGGCAGCGCGGGGTCGTCCATCGGGTCGAAGCGTGCTTGGGTCAGTTCAATCGGTTCGCGCAGGGTCTTGGCGATGGTCTCGCAGATGGCCTTGTAGACCGGGAACATCTGCGGGGCAAGGTAGCTGATGGCTCGCATGGCGGCATTCTCCGCTGGGATATGGGTTGCACTCCCTAGCATACGCGCTGTCAGTCACAAACCCCGCAACGCCTCAGCGACAATCTGGTCACACCTTTTCACGCGGTTAGTGACTAACCCGTGACAGGTTAGTTGTATAGTCCCAGAATATAGTGGTACAGTTTCCCATGAGCAAAAGGAGCAGTTATGGGACAAGTACTACATGGAAGCGCCAGAACGACAGCGGCAGTCCGTCGCGCGATACAAAACAGTCAAGAGAGCATAAGGAGTTTGGCGAAACAATACGGGATTAACCCCAAAACAGTCGCCAAATGGAGACGGTCGCGGGCTGGCTGGCGACTATCGCACCGCTGGAGCTGAAGATTGAGCTGTCCTACCAGCTCTACGAGGACGCCTGCCACAGTGATGCCCTCCGTCAGCGGCTGCCAGAGTTGGGTGAATTCAACGCCGCCGCCGTTCAGCCGGTTAACGCCGAATTTGAGCGCTTCCTGAATGAGCTGACCAACGCCCGCAGCCTGATCCAGCGCTTGGTCGGCGTGTTTTGGCTGCTGAGGCCGCACCTCATCCGGGTCTACAGCCAGCATATCGCGCAATCCGATACGGTGTCTGACCAGCCGACGGTGCGCCTGCTGCGGCAGACCTTGGACGACCACACCCGCTTTGCGGCATGGGGCGACACGCTGATCTGCTCGCTGGCGCAGGAGGTCGAACAGCTCCGCTATGCCGCCGATTGGAGTGATCACCTGACCTAGCTTTTGGCGGCGTCGGGTGGGCTGCTCGGCGATTTAGCGCCCATCCGTCAGGTTGAGGCCAAGCACGATTACGCTCCCCAGCGTCTGACCAAGCCGACCCCGGTACGCGATGGGCGTTTTACCATCGCGTCATACGAACGCAAGGAAGGCCGCGCCGCTACCGATGTCTGGGATCAAGAGTCGTTTGTCAAATATATGTTCATGATGGTCGAAGGGGAGGTCGAGGCGACCGAGGCCTGCGGCCAGACCTTGTTCGATTACCCCGACGCGCCGTGGGAACTGCGTTTTTTGATCGCCCGCCAGCTTTGGGATGAGGCGCGCCACGCCGAACTCAGCTTGCAGCGCTTTCAGGAATTGGGCGGCAAGCTCGATATGCTGCCTGTGCGCGATACCTTCCCCCTCTATTTCGGCCCCGTCCACAATGACGACCTTGCCAAGCGCCTCGCCCACCTCAATCAGGTGGTGGAGGGCTGGGTAACGGATGATTTCGCCATGATGGTGGACATCTGCCGCCAGTTAGACGACGAGCGCAGCGCCCGCCTATTTGAGCAGCTCATCGCCGACGAATGGCTGCACATCAAAATCGGCGGCGACTGGATTCCCCGCCTGACCGCCAACAATCCAGCCTACCGCGCCGAGGTGGTCAAATATCGTCTTGAAGTCGAGCAGAAGCTGTATAACGACCTCGACGCTGCCGCCAAAGAAACCGCTGATCGGTTCGCCGCTAGTCCCAAAGGAGCCTAACCCCACCATGCCGCATCAACCAAGCCAACCCGCCTTCATGATTGACGCCAATGACTGCGTTGAATGTGGTCAATGTCGGCGGTTCTGCCCGCTGCTCGGCGCAATCATCATCAATGACGATTATCAGCACGAGATCGTCAGCGATGCTTGCTCTGGATGCGGGTTGTGTGTGGCGTTCTGCCCGGTGCCGGGCGCGATCAAACTGACCGACATCGCCGACCCAGTGATTTTGCACCCCAAACGTCTGAAGCTGCTGCGGCAGGTGGTCTGGCGCAGCAAGTGGCTGTTGCATCACCATCCGCTGATGGGGCCGCTGACGTTGAAAGCGCGGATCAAGCTCCGCATGGCAGCGTTCAAGCACCGTCAGTTACACAGCCAACCCGCCTTCGCCGCAGTCGCGTAAAAAGCTTAAATCACAAAAAAGACCTCATAGGCCGGTTGGTTGTGGGGTCTTTTGCTGTGGCGCGGTGATGAAACAGTGCTATATCCCCATCACCCGGTTGACAATCGGAGCCTTGAGCACTGCAAGCACAAAACCGAGCTGGTAAATCAGTGGTCTAGTGTTCTATTTTGTGACAAACTAGCCTAATTCTTGCTTGGTGACTGTTTTGTCGGTGTTAAAGTTCTACCGAGCAGGGATGTCTACTATTCTCGGCCTTGCTTGAAAGGGACATTCCGTGACAGCCACACAAACACAACACGTTTCCGCCGCCCGACTCACCCAGCGCCCGGTAACTTTAGCGGTCATTGTGGGGAACCGGGGGTTTTTCCCCGACGACCTCGCTCTGAGCGGACGCAACCACATGCTTGAAGTTTTGGCGAGGGCGGGCATTAGAGCGCTCATTACTCCAGAAGCAGACACCAACGTTGGCTCCATCGAGTCACTGGCCGAGGCGCGCCTCTGTGCCGATTTTTTCCGTCAGCACCGCGACGAAATTGATGGTGTGCTGGTCACGCTGCCCAACTTTGGCGACGAGCGCGCTGTCGCCAACACCTTACGTTGGGCGGATTTAAATGTGCCTGTGCTGATTCACGCCTTCCCTGATGATGTGGCGCAGATGGGCATCAGCCACCGACGCGACAGCTTCTGCGGCAAAATGAGTGTTTGCAATAATCTTCATCAATATGGCATCAAATATTCCCTGACCAGCAGCCACACCATGAACCCCGAATCGAACGCATTCATGCAGGACTTGAAGCGTTTCGAGGGGGTTTGTCGCATTGTGCGCGGGATGCGTACCGCTCGGCTAGGGATGATGGGCGCACGTCCAGAAGCCTTTAAGACGGTACGCTTCAGTGAAAAATTGCTCGACCACGCCGGAATCAGCGTAGAAACGCTCGATTTGAGCGAGGTCTTTGGCAAAATCGGTCGTCTTTCTGATGATGATGTCATGGTGCAGGCGAAACTGGCCTCGATTCAAGCCTACGCCCGCACAAAAGACGTGCCGGAGACATCGCTGTACCGCATGGCAAAATTTGGGGTGGTGCTGGACGATTGGATGGAAGCGCAGCAGCTCGACGCAACGGCCATCCAATGCTGGACCAGCATGGAAGAATACTTTGGCGTCGTCCCCTGCACCCTGATGAGCATGAGCAGTAATAAACTTAACCCGTCTGCCTGTGAAACCGATATCGTGGGGGCGCTGGCGATGTTGGCCTTGCAGTTGGGTTCGGGCAAACCCTCCGCGCTGGTGGACTGGAACAACAATTACGGCGATGACCCCGATAAGGGCGTGGTATTCCACTGCTCCAACCTGCCCAAAGATGTATTCGTCGACGAAATCCCGGTGATGGAGTATCAGGAAATCTTAGCGGGGACGGTCGGCAAGGAGAACACCTACGGCACCATCTACGGGCGCATCAGAGAAAACCCGTTCACCTATTTACGCATTAGCACCGACGAGTTCGCGGGCAAAATCGTCGCCTATGCAGGTGAAGGGGTCTTCACCAACGACCC